>JBALVO010000127.1:0-10670 GCA_036961445.1 Halioglobus sp. | reverse complement strand
TCAATCAGGTGAAACTCCCACAGAGGCCGGGTTTTATCCAGTGCGTGGCTGTGCAAACGCGACACCATGACGCCCAGTTCACGCTCACCACCAGGTAACGGCAGGGCCGAGTGACGAAAGTGATAATCCAGGTCAAAGTCCTGATCTTTAACCAGGCGCGGACTTATCGAGTTTGCGTCTTTGCTGGATAGGCGATAATTCCAGGGAGCGACCACTTCACCGCTGCCCCGCATTCGCTCGGCCCACTGACCAAGGTAATCCTCGGGTGCATTGCGTGGCATCTGGAAAATTGCCAAAGCACCCACATGCATAGGCGTGTCCGCCGACTCCATCATCAGCCAAATGGCATCCAGCGGCTTCATTCTTGTTTCTTTCATTGGATCAGAGATTCCCGGTCATATCCGACCGGCAATTATAACAGTCGGTGATCAAATAACTATGCTGATCACATTTGCCCCTCGATGGGTAACAAGCCGAAAAACCAGGACTCTGCGCGAAGAAAAAAGGATGCCGGAGGCGTATGACTTTGCACACCCTGATCACCAATCCATTGTATGTTCCCACTAGCGTCCAGCTCTACGCGCCAGGCATTTTGCGGCTGTAAATCCACCGCCAACAAACCGCGCAATTTAGCATTCAGTCCCGGGCTATCGATCAATAACCCGATTTCCGTATTCAGACGCAGAGAGCGCGGGTCCATATTGGCGCTACCGACAAACAGACAACAGTCGTCAAACAAAGCACCCTTTTCATGCAAGCCCAGTAACGCCTGTGTAACCGCGGGATCCAGATACAGCTCACGGCTAATGGCATCCGGGCGTAATTCATAGATCTCCGCACCGGCCCGCAACAGCGATGGTCGATGCTCAGCGTAAACGGCGTGGGCGCTGACATGATTATTGGATCCCAGGGAATTGGTAAAGATGCGTACGCGCACGCCGCGCTTGATTGCACGCTCAATCGCACTGGTCAGGGCCTGCGTCGGAATAAAATAGGCCGACACCAAAATCAGATCCCTTTCCACTTCATCAATACGTGCAACCAGCGCAGTAGCCAGCTGCACCGGCATATCCAGCACCGGGCTGGCGTCGGGTGGTGTATCCACCAGTAACTCCAGATCTGCGACAAATGCCTGATCGAACAACTCAGACCAATCCAGCGGTACGGATGCGGCCAGATCCTTGTGAGCAAGCGCGTTTTCGTGCAGCCAGACATTGATTGCGCCAAAATCACCCTGAGCAGAGGGAGCCACAAGGTCGTCAATCGGAATGCTCCAGGGATCATTCCAATAAAGATCAAAGACATCGCTGAGCTGCACCAGGAACGGGCCGCTTACCACCAACTCCATATCACGAAAGTTATGCCTGGCCTCATAGCCAAAGTACTCGTCAGCCTGATTACGTCCGCCAATGATCGCCACCCGACCGTCTACCACCAGCAGCTTATTGTGCATGCGATGGTTTATGCGCGACACATCGTTAAGATTTTCCAGCTCGCGCAAAACCAGATTATCGGAGCGCTGAGCGGCCGGGTTGTAAATGCGGTAGCTGATATTGGGATGCGTGGACAGCGCTCGTAAGCCCTGGTCGGCATGAATCAGGAAGCTGTCATCAAGTAGTACCCGCACCCGGACCCCGCGCTCGGCCGCGGCCACTACTTCCCTGGTTAGCGCCAGGCCGACACTGTCGTCCTTCCAGATGAAGGTTTGCAGATCGATACTGGTAGTGGCAGAGCGCAAGGCGCGCAAACGCCATTGCAAACCGTGGGAACCCAAATTCAACGGCACCAGGCGGTTGTGATCGCCCACGTCAGCCAGCCCGCTCCATGCTGTAATGGGTGCCGGCGCCAGAGCAGCGTCATGCGCACGCTCACGCTGCGGTGCAACGGTAGAGCAAGCCGCCAATAGCACCATGGCGGCAGCAGACCACTGCCGCTTCATCATTACCAACATCAATAGGATCCTTGATAAAACCTGACCACATTATAGCTAAGGCAGATCCATTACAGGAGAACTTTACAAAGCATAAGAGCTAACGTTGGCATTTAATCGAGTTGCAATGCTTGCACTGTGTGCCTCTGGCATTGCACTGACCGCATAACGCAATGGTCCACCTACGCGCAAGGTATCAAAGGGGTAACAGGTCACCAGCAACAGCATCTCATTGGCAGACTCGACCGGTAGTGTCTCGTGGCCGGTATCAACCACCCGGGATGTCTGCACCCGGTAGTGGCGCACTTGGCCGCCGGGTAATTCCAGTTGCAGCAGATCATTCGGTTGCAGTTCCTGCAGAAATGCAAAATGCGTATCGCGATGGCCACCAATCACTGCTAATCCAATGGAACCCAGTGGCGCCGAAGCCCACGCATGGCCGGGGCCAAATGCCAGAGCGTTACCCGAATCACCCGCGAGAACCAGCAGGTCGGCTCCCTGTGCTGGTGCACGCAGGCGCGCTACTGGCCATGTGTCCGCCCAGGGCCATGGCCTTACTGTTGCGGCATCGGATAACAGCGTCTGCTGCCATGCTCGCTGTATGAGCACTGGCGCTAACCAGGCTTTGGCTTTGATAATGCCAGCTCCCGCCAATTGCACCACACCCACCAATAACAGTATTACTATCAAAGCTCTTCGCCATGCTTCAACACCGGACGACGGGAACATGATCTACCTCCGTCTGGCGCAGCACACGCAACATCATGGCCAGAAACAACAGCAGCACACCAAACCAGGCCTTGGCTGGGCCGGTCGTCGCGGTACGAGGATAGGCGTAACCCTGTGAACTTTGCCCCCGAGGACGAGTATTGGGTATCGATTTGCCAATCACGCCCTGCAGTACGGGCCTGGAAATCACTTCCTCCACTGCTACAAAACTGGTGTAGGGGCTGAGCAACTGGTGCTGCAGCGCGACCGGCACTAGCTCCTCGCGCACCGCCGCTTCATCTCGACCCATTAGCTTTTGATCCAACAAGCCGGCGATTTTCTGGCGCGCCCACAAGCTGGCCACGCCCTTGTGCTGAGTTTCGGTAGCCGTGGCAGCGCTAACAGCCATCTCCAGGCGCTTACTCCAGACCTGGCCGTTGATTTCGCCGCTGACTACCACATCACCGAGTGCCGCGGTGGTGGCGAATTTTACAGCGACCAACAGCGGCTGGCCCTGGTAAAGGTCCGGCACGCGCTCGGGCCAGGACTCCACTGACACAGGCCAGTGAATGTCGAGATTAACAGCAGCCGGGTGTGCCAACTGCTCAAATAACGCAGCCATCTTTTGCCCCACTTCATTGAGATCGCCAATGTGTGTGTGGGTACCACGGCCAACCTGCGCTGCCTTGCGCATAAACCAGCTGTTTGGCGCAGCGCCTATGCCTACGGTAAATAAGCGGCTGTCGCCAAGACGCGCGGAAATTTCCTCAAATAACGCGACCTCGTTACCGACCGCGCCGTCGGTAATGAAAATCACCTGGCGCAGCAAGGCTTGCTCACGATAAGCGTCAGCTTGCGCTGAAGAATCCAGCGCCGCCTGCAGGGCCGGCAGCATTTCGGTGCCACCGGAGGCGTTCAGCATACGTACAAACTCTTGCGCTTGTTGCACGTGATGGCGCGTGGCCGGCATGGGGGCTCGATACAAGGCGTGATGAACAGAGTTGAACTCGATAATATTGAAATGATCCTCCGGGCGCAGTTGCTGCAACGCCCTGGCAACGCTAGCGCGCGCCTGCTCGATCGACACGCCCCCCATGGAGCCGGAAGTGTCCACTACAAAAATAATCTCGCGCGGCATCACCGGCGCAGCGCGACTAGCCGTTGGCGGCACGACCATCAACAAACCGAAGTATTCACCTGCCACTTGCTCGGTAAACAGCGCAGCAGAAGGAACACCGCCGCTCACCGGCTGCCAATTGAGGACAAAATCACGATCCATCTCCGCCACCCCAGTAACCAGGCTGATGGTATAAACCCCTGCCCTGCGCGCCAATGCAATGTCATGATAAGGTGACTCCACCTCTGCCAACGGCATACCCATATCCAGCCGCGCGGTAATTTCGATCGGGTTCAATGGACTCTGGTCAGATCCCTGTGCCGGAAATAATAACGGCGAAACAGCGTCGGCATCTGGCACCTGATCGGTTGGCAACGCCCAACCAAGGTATGGATTTACTGCAAGTGTCTCAACGTCATCAGGCTTGCCATTTTGCGCCCGCGTACTGCCGGGCATATACCGTGGTGTTATCGTTGTGGGGAACCGCAGTGAAAATTTGTCGGCAGCAAAACTGACCTGCTGAACATATTCCATATGCACTGTAATTTCTTCACCGGGCCCGATGTTAGCTATACGATTGCTAAATAAATTGTCCCGTTGTTGTTCCACCAGACTGGCCTTCTTGCCAGCTTTCCTCGCCTCCCGGTAGATTTTTTTAGCGACAGATTTCTCTCTGATCTTGCCGACAATACGGCGCTCACCCACCCGCATTTCAAGATAACGTACTGCAGCAGTGTCCGGCAGCGGAAAAGCATATACGCCCTCCAGCCATTGATCGGTATGATTGCGAAACGATTGCTGCACCGAGACGGTGGCAATCATGCCGCTGATATCAAAGTGCACCTTGCTGGCGTGAATTATGGCGGGAATATAGGTTCCTGCCACCTGATCGTGTAACACCATGTGACCACTTTCCAGAGCATTAAGATCCAGAGCGCCGCTTGCGTTGCTGCCAGATGCGTCCATGGTAGCTCGAGCAGGTACTGTACCCAGCAGCAGCAGAAACAAGGCACCGACCACTATCGATGGCAGACAGCGAAAAGCCAGCCACAGTGGAATACCGCCGAGGCGAGTGACGTCACGGGCAAGCTGTTGATGTATGCGGTTGGAATAGTGCATTTATTTTCTCCCAGAGTTTGAGCCTCTATTGAAGCTCGGATATCTGGCAGAGAAATGTCGGGATGATGGCTTTGTAAGGCGCAATTGTGACGAATTGTGGCAGAAGCTTGTTATCGCTCAGCTTATTTGGAAGTATGGAGGCCTACCAACCAGAGACCAGACAGCACGCTGCATGCCACATCACATCGCCATCGTTGAAGACGAGGCCGCCATTGCGGCCAATTACCGGGACACCCTGCAGCGCAGCGGCTTTCGCGTTTCCTTATATGAAGACCGCGGCACAGCCACCGCTGCCTTCCAACGGGAACTGCCTGACCTGGCCATTATCGATGTCGGCCTGGGCGAGGAGATAGAAGGAGGATTTGACTTGTGCCGGGATTTACGCAGCCGCTGTCCGGAACTGCCCATCGTCTTCCTGACCGCCCGGGATTCGGAACTGGACATCATCTCCGGCCTGCGTCTGGGCGCTGATGATTACCTCACCAAGGATATCAGCCAGGCGCACATGCTGGCTCGCATTGTGGCCCTGTTTCGCAGGGTTCGAGCACTGCGCTCCCCGATACGCGAAGAACACTTGATAGAGCAAGGCCCTTTGCGCCTGAATCTTGAGCGCATGACTGTTAGCTGGCGAGAACAACCGGTTGACCTCACAGTGACTGAATTCTGGATGGTGCACGCGCTGGCCAGGCATCCCGGCCATATCAAAAACCGACAACAGCTAATGGATTCAGCAAACGTGGTGCTCGATGACAATACCATCACTTCACACATAAAACGCATACGCCGCAAGTTTCATGCTGCAGACCCTGAATTTACCACCATTGAGACGGCTTATGGTGTCGGTTATCGCTGGTCGGGCCTGTAGCGCTTGAACTTACGCCGCCAACTACTGCTGATCAGCCTGTTACTGCTGTCCCTGCCCTGGGCCGGCTGCCAGTTCATCCGCGAGATGGAAGGCGCCCTGCGCGATGGGCAGGAAAAATCTCTGCAGGCTACCGCCCAGGCCGTGGCTGCAGTACTGGGGGAACAGGAAGAATTGCTCTACCCCAACCCGCTGCGTCGCCGCGCAGCACCCGACGAGCAAACCTCACTCTACGCCTACCCCATCACCCAGCCCATCATTGTCGATGGCTATGGCGATGGCTGGGAAGACATCGAGGGCGCACGCTTTAGCACTCCCTTAGCCGACGGAGAACTGGTGGTGCATTACCAGGCGGTCACCCGCGGCGACTACCTTTACCTGTTGTTGAAAATTAAAGACCCCGTAGCGATTTACCACAACCCGGGACTGTCACCTGAACCTAATGGCGACCGCCTGATACTGCGGACCTGGCAGGATGACCATCGCCAGGAATATGTCATTGCCACTGCTGCTCCGGGTAGTGTGCGCGCAAAACCACACAGCCGCAGGCAGCGCGGTGCAGATGCCCGGCGCATTCGCGGTTATTGGCAGGATGCTATCGGTGGTTATACGCTGGAACTGGAGATTCCACTTTCCTATACGGGCGGTCGCCTGGGCTTTTATCTGGCCAACGCTGACAACCGGTCCGGCGGCGCAACCGAAACAGTGGGTAATATCGTCGCACTCGACACCGCCGCGCCACCGTGGTTAATCTACAGCCCAGCGACGTTGCAACAGACCCTGGCGCCATTCAGCCGCCAGGGTAGCCAAATACAGGTGGTGGACCAGCATAACTGGCTGATCGCCGACCTTCCCGGCAACCGACCTACCCGTACCGAGACAGCAAAAACGTTCTGGCTATTACAGCTTGTCTACCGCAGCATCTTGTCCCAGGGCACGCTGGATGCACCACCATCAGCTCCCGGTTTAGGTAAAATACAGGGTCTGGAAATTGACTCCGCGCTGGCTGGCACAGCCACTGCTCATCGCTATCGCGACCCCGACTACGGAACGCGCACAACATTGTCGGCGGCTGCATCGATAGTCCACGCCGGTAAGACTGTTGGCGCTGTGGTAGTGCGCCAAAGCGGTGAGGAATACCTTTCGCTCACGGACCAGGCATTCAGCCGCCTGCTCGGTTACAGCCTGGTGGCACTGGGTATCGGCGCATTTGGACTACTGGGCTATGCCAGCCTGCTGTCCTGGCGCATCGGCGCACTGAGTCGAGCAGCAACCAATGCCATTGGCGAGGACGGCCTGATTCGCAATACTTTTCCGCGCAGCAATGCCAGCGACGAAATCGGCGAGTTGTCACGCCACTATGCCGACCTGCTGGATCGTCTGCGGGAATACAATGACTACCTGCGCACGCTAAGCCGTAAGTTATCGCACGAACTTCGCACACCGATTGCTGTCATTCAAACCTCCCTGGAAAACATGGAACAGGCCGCCGATAAAGATACGCAATCGCGTGTCTATCTGCAGCGCGCCCAGGAAGGGCTATTGCGCCTGAACCGCATCCTTACCGCTATGAGCGAAGCCAATCGTCTGGAAGAAAGTATTCGCAACAACCCGCTGCTGAGCCTGGACCTGGTACCACTGCTACGCGAAGTATTTGCGGCCTATCGCAGTATCTACAGCGCGCATCAATTAACGCTTGAGATCCAGCCAGAAACAGCAATGGTAACCGGCGCGCCTGATTTACTGATACAAGCGCTGGACAAACTAATGGATAATGCGGCTTCGTTTTGCCCCGAAAAGGGCAATATAAGACTGCACCTGGCCACCGTTATTGATGGTTGGGATATCACGGTGAGCAACGAAGGGCCAAGCTTGCCGACAGACCTCAAGGACCATTTATTTGACCCGATGGTGTCTGTGCGCGACCACAAATCCGACGGCGTGCATCTCGGTCTGGGCTTGCACATTGTGCGCTTGATTGTAGATTTTCACCGCGGCCGGGTCAGAGCTGAAAACCTGCCGAATGACCACGGGGTATGCCTGACTATGCACCTGCCCAGGCGCGACACGACGGTTTAAGTCAGTCCTTGTTCTTCTCATTTTTGCGCTGGCCGCGCTCATGCTGTTTGTTCTTGTCCAAATCTACGTCCACCGCGTCTTTGGCATTGTCCACGACATCCTCCTTGGCATCCTTGGCCGCCTTACCCGTGTCGCAGCGGCCACTCACCCCAACGGTTGCATCCATGGCTGCATTGCGCGCAGCTTTCTTGGGATTACAATTCGGCGTTAAATCCGCGAAAGCCCCGGGGGCGACCAACAACGTAAGAAAGGCAATAATCGCCGTGTTCTTCATGTTTTAAACTCCTGCAAGATAAAATTCCCGGTTATCAATAGGGCTGAACTAACATCAGCCGAGAAAGGCCAGCTGCTTGATTTCCGCCAATTGATCACGCATTGCTGCAGCTTCCTCGAACTCCAGATTCTTGGCATGCTGCTGCATCTGGGCCTCCAATTGCTTTAATTTACGCGCCAGAGCTGCTGGAGACAAGCTGGCAACCTCGGCACTGTAAGCCAGCTTGGATTCCGCCACTCTCTGGGCCTTGCCCCGGGCCTTGGTGGGCATACGCCTCGCCCCTTCCATAATATCCTGTACCGACTTGATCACGCCTACCGGGGTGATGTTATGCGCCAGATTATGGGCGAGCTGCCTGTCACGCCGACGCGCGGTTTCGGCCATGGCCCGCTCCATGGAGCCGGTGATACGGTCGGCATACAAAATCGCCCTGCCATTGAGGTTACGGGCCGCCCTGCCAATGGTCTGAATCAGGGAGCGGTCCGAACGCAGGAAACCCTCTTTATCTGCATCCAGAATCGCCACCAGGGACACCTCCGGCATGTCCAGGCCCTCACGCAACAGATTGATGCCCACCAACACATCGAATACACCCAGGCGCAGGTCGCGAATAATCTCCACACGCTCCACTGTGTCGATATCCGAGTGCAGATAGCGCACCTTCACCCCATGATCTGCCAGGTACTCGGTGAGATCTTCCGACATACGCTTGGTAAGGGTCGTAACCAGCACCCGCTCACCACATTCCACCGTCTTATGTATTTCGTCCAGCAAGTCATCCACCTGGGTGCTCGCTGGCCGCACTTCCAAAGGCGGATCAACCAGGCCTGTTGGTCGCACCACCTGCTCGACCGTGCGCCCGGAATGTTCCTGTTCATATTTACCCGGGGTAGCCGAAACAAACACGGCCTGGGGCACCAGCTGCTCCCACTCCTCAAAACGCAGGGGGCGATTATCCAGCGCCGACGGCAGACGAAAGCCATACTCCACCAGTGTTTCTTTGCGCGAACGATCACCTTTGTACATCGCTCCAATCTGGGGAATACTGGCGTGCGACTCGTCCACAATGACCAGGGCATTGTCAGGCAGATATTCAAACAAGGTGGGCGGCGGCTGACCGGCTCCCCGTCCCGAAAGATAGCGCGAGTAGTTTTCAATACCGTTGCAATAACCCAGCTCCCGGATCATTTCCATATCGTATTTGGTGCGCTGCTCCAGACGCTGAGCTTCAACCAGTTTATCGTTTTCGCGCAACTGCTTGAGTCGCACCACCAGTTCCGCCTCAATGTGTTCCACTGCGCCCAGCAACACCTCTCGCGGCGTCACATAGTGGCTCTTGGGAAAGATGGTGATGCGCGGCGCCTTACTTTCCACGACACCGGTAAGGGGATCAAACCAGTACAGATTCTCGATTTCCTCGTCGAACAGTTCAATGCGTACCGCTTCTCGCTCTGAGTCCGCGGGGAAAATGTCTATTACATCCCCGCGCACCCGATAGGTACCGCGTTGAAAATCAACATCATTGCGGGTGTACTGCAGTGCCGATAGCTGGCGCAGGATCTCTCTATGATCAATTATCTCACCCCGCGAGAGGTGAATAACCATTTTGAAATAGGATTGAGGGTCCCCCAGGCCATAGATCGCGGAGACAGTGGCGACCACTATGCAATCGTCCCGCTCCAGCAGAGCCTTGGTGGCCGACAAACGCATCTGCTCGATATGCTCATTTACCGAGGCATCCTTCTCTATGAAAGTATCAGAAGATGGCACATAGGCTTCGGGCTGAAAATAGTCGTAATAGGATACAAAATACTCAACCGCGTTATCGGGGAAAAAATCCTTGAACTCGCCGTAAAGCTGGGCCGCCAGGGTTTTGTTATGCGCCATGACGATAGTGGGGCGCTGCATCTGTTCGATGACATGAGCCATGGTAAAGGTCTTGCCCGAGCCGGTAACCCCCAGCAGAGTCTGGCTTGCCAGGCCCGCACCCAGCCCTTCTACCAGCTGTTTGATCGCCTCGGGCTGGTCGCCGGCGGGCTGGAAGCTGGATTTAACCTTGAACGGTTTGGACACGGGACTACCTTCTGCGTAGCGATCGTAAAATAGCCGTGTATTATCATCTACAAAGGAGTTAATTGCAGCCCGGAATTGGGCCTGGCCCAAGTTCTGTAAGAATGCGGAATTAGCGGTTGACCAACCCCCTATCCATCATTAATATACGCGACCTCTGGTTAACGCCATTCCGCCTTAGCTCAGTTGGTAGAGCAATTGACTGTTAATCAATGGGTCGCTGGTTCGAGCCCAGCAGGCGGAGCCATATAGAAATCAAGGGGTTAGCGGCATCTACCCTAGCCCCGAGATTTCCTTTTCACCATCCTTACTCACCATTTATTCTTCGACATACCGTCACGTTCGCGTTTTATCGCCGCAAGTTCATGTCGCTGATATTGAACACCTGTCTGTGGCGAATTAGCAATGCAGCCGCTGTTCGGCGAAAGGAGACATCAGGCCATGTCCGCTTTCACCTGCGAGTTCAACCGGTCGACGCAACACTTCGTCAAGAACATCTAATGTGGAGCAT
>JBALVO010000126.1:0-10801 GCA_036961445.1 Halioglobus sp. | reverse complement strand
TCCGCTTCATCCCTCTTATCGTGAATACGCACCGTGTTATCGCAAACCTGTTGGGTTCCTAATTGCTCTCAAGTAGTGTGGCAAACGCTAAATCCCTGCTCTCAGAATCGCTTGTAGCGTTGCTGTAGCTAGCATAATTATTCATATAATGGAGATAAGATCGGATGATAAACCGAAGCCTCAAGCCACTTGCTGTCGCTGTAGTCATGGCTAATGCAGGCATTATGATGCCCGCAATGGCGCAAACCGGCGGCCCTGTTGTGAACGATAGCGGCCCACTACTCGAAGAAGTTATTGTTACCGGTATTCGCTCTTCGTTGAAGGCTGCCGCTGATCTCAAGCGAGACTCCGCGGGTGTAGTGGATGCCATTACCGCTGAAGACATGGGTAAATTCCCGGATACCAACCTGGCGGAATCCTTACAGCGCATCACCGGCGTATCCATCGACCGGGTGAATGGTGAGGGTTCAAAAGTCACCGTTCGTGGTTTCGGCCCGGATTTCAATGCGGTCACGCTTAATGGCCGGATGATGCCATCAGCTAACCTGGAAGATACCAGCGCATCAGCATCGCGTTCCTTTGACTTTGCCCAGTTATCATCAGATGCAGTCTCTGCAGTAGAGGTCTACAAGACGGGTAAGGCCCGGCTCGCCAGTGGCGGCCTTGGTTCTACGATCAATATCCAGACACTACGCCCTCTTGATAAGCCCGGCCTGACGGCCAGTTTAAGTGGCGGGGCGCTGCACGACACCACTAACGATAATGGTGACGACGTCACGCCAGAAGTGTCCGGCATCTACAGTAATTCGTTCTTCGACGACACTGTGGGTATCGCCATCAACGGTAGCTACCAGGAGCGCGATAGCGGTATTAGAACAGGGGAGACTTCCTCTGGTTGGAACACCTTTATATCCGATGGCACCGAGTACCAGGACTTTATCAATCCACCGAAAGCCGGCGATGTGGTCGGTATCCCGCAAAACTTTGTGTATACCCTGCAGGATGTTGAACAAAAGCGTACCAACTACCAGCTGACGCTGCAGTGGGAACCAATAGAAAACCTGAGAGCAACACTGGACTATACCTATTCTGAATTTGAAATCGAACAGCATCGCCAGGAGCTATCGGCATGGTTTGGTGGCGGTGGCGCTGCCGGAGGAGAATTTACCGTAGCCAATGGTGTGGGTGGCGTTGTTGCGCCGGTGGTCTTTAACGCTGTAGAGGGCCCAGATTCGGCCATGGCGGTAGGTGATTGGGGTAGAAAAACAGAGAATGATTCTACCGGTTTCAACCTGGAGTGGAGCCCAACTGATAATTTGACCCTGGCGTTGGATTATCACGACTCCACGGCGGAGGCCAAACCCAAGGATGACCGCGGCAGCAATAATACCGTCACCGCCGCGTCTTTTGACCGCGTCCTGACCACCATGCGCTATAACACTGACATGGCTAAGATGGTGATAGGTACCGCCAACGGTCTTCCGCCCACACCGGATCAGATCATTGGTTCGGGCAACAGTTTCCGCAACTCCTACATGAAGACTGACGTCGAGCAGACGCGGCTGGATGGCACCTTCCATTTCGATGAAGCATTTGCGGGCCTGGAGAGTATTGATTTTGGTTTGAATCACGCCGATGTCGATAATCGCTCTGCCTTCGCTGCGATGCAGGGTGGCAACTGGGGTTCCTTTGGTTACACGGGTGAAAGCTCTGGAGGCGACTGGAACGCCGCGGCGGGTGATGGTGACGGCAACTTTGACAACGCGGCCTTCTCCCGGGGAAATCTTCCGGGTCAGTTTGATGATCTCGGTGGCGCCAATGTCAATTCCTGGTATTACGACGTGAACTACAAGCAGTTCACCTCCGATGTAAGGGCTTTTTACGACAACAACCCACAGTTAGCCGGGGGGCAACCACTGAACGCCTGGGCAGATTGCCGTGATGGCAAGCTGTGTGCGCCGAGCCAGTACACGACTGACCGAAAGCTGACTGAGGAACAGAACTCCGCTTATATGCAGCTCAATTTCCATTGGGATCTGGCTGGTATGTCTACCAACCTGGCTTTGGGTCTGCGCTATGACGATACCGATGTTGATTCCAATTCTCGAGCGCCAAACTACAACTCTTTGCTGTGGTTGACCGCCAATGAACTGCAGTTGCAAGCCGAAGGTGCAACCGAGCTCCAGGGCGAGGGGGGTTACGATTATTGGCTGCCAAACATCGACTTCGATATCGAGGTGATCGACGACGTGGTGTTGCGGGCGTCTTATAGCGAGACGATTTCAAGACCCAATTACACTGACTTGCAAGCCGGTCGTAGTGTGGCTTCTCAAGCACGTACGGACGCCGACAGTACCGGGTTTGGTGGCGATCCCGGCCTGGAGCCGTTTGAGTCGGAAAACTTTGATTTCTCTGCGGAGTGGTATTACGCAGAGGGCAGCTATGTATCGGTTGGTTACTACCTGAAGAAAGTGGATAACTTTATTGGTACGGGTATTGTTAATTCCGTGGTGTATCCGGAGTTGGTGCAACCGGTGTCCGGACCGCGTTACGCCCAGGCTCTGGCCTCTGTGGAGAACCCTGGGGATAACTTGCAAATCCTGGATTACTACAGGGATCAGGGTTGGGTTGATGAGGTTACCGGCGTACTGCTAAATGGCCTTGACACCTACGACCCACTGTCATTTGCCTTGACCATACCGGTTAACTCTGAAGATGCTGAGATCGATGGCTTCGAACTGGCAGCACAGCATATGTTCGGTGAAAGCGGTTTTGGATTTATCGTTAACTACACCACCGTTGACGGTGATATTGATTACGATGATAAGCAAATTGGCGTTGACCAGTTTGCACTGTTGGGTTTGAGTGATTCGTATAACGTCATAGCATTTTACGACAAGAACGGCTATCAGGCTCGTATGGCGTATAACTGGCGTGATGATTTTCTCGACGCTACAGTCGGGGGTAATAACCAGCAGGAGCCCATCTATGTCGAGGACTACGGTCAGTTGGATTTGAGTCTCAGTTACACCTGGGATGACAGGCTGACTGTTTATGCAGAGGGCATAAATTTGACAGAAGAGGACCAGCGCAAGTACGGTCGCCATAGAAATATGGTGGTGGCGACGATCGAAGGTGGGGCGCGTTACAGTATGGGAGTACGCTACAAGTTCTGATAGTACCTGCTTAACGTGTTCCAAGGCAGCCGCTACCTCTGGTAGCGGCTGCTTTTTTTATAGAACTGGAATTTGCTAACTCCCCAGGAATAATCTCGCTGCGGGGCCAGACTCGATGCGCACGACGCGCCAATATGCCGTTTCTGGTTGGGTCTTTACCGCAGTGACAAAGTGCTTTGTGAGTGCAGACCTGCTATAACGATATTGATAAACGCGAGCTTGCCATAAGGTTCGCTGAACTGTCATTCGATTAAACATAATAATGGCGCCGCGTAATCGGCGAGAGCAGAGTGAGTCGTCCACTTAAAAAAATTCTGATTGTTGGTGGTGGTACTGCCGGGTGGTTGACCGCAGCTGTACTGGCAGCCGGTCACGATGCCAGGCTGAACTCCGGCGTGCACATTACCCTTGTCGAATCCCCTGATGTTAGCACCATAGGTGTAGGAGAGGGTACCTGGCCTTCAATGCGTGATACCTTGCGCAAGATCGGCCTTTCTGAAAGTGAATTCATTCGAGAATGCAGCGCTTCCTTCAAACAGGGCTCAAAGTTTGTGGGATGGCGTACCGGCGAGGACGAAGACTTTTATTACCACCCGTTTTCACTTCCCCAGGGCTATCTCGATAGCAACCCGATCCCCTACTGGCAGGCACAACACCCGGATTTGTCGTTTGCAGCGGCGTTCAGTACCCAGGAGGCGCTGTGCCAGGCGGGCAAGGCCCCAAAGCAGCCAGGTACTCCGGATTACGCTGCGGTAGCCAATTACGGCTATCACCTGGATGCGGGTAAGTTTGCCACGCTGCTACAGAAACACTGTACTGAAAAACTCGGTGTTACCCATATACTTGATCATGTAACGGGGGTAAATTCAGCCGAGGATGGTGATGTAATAAGCCTGAATACCAAAGGGCATGGCCAACTAGACGCAGACCTGTTTGTCGATTGTACGGGAGCAGCTTCGCTGCTTCTTGGCAGGCATTTCAACATCCCGTTTGTCAGTAAGAAAGACGTGCTGTTCAACGACCGCGCGATGGCTGTGCAGGTGCCTTATACTGGTGAAGACGATCTAATCGCATCGGCCACTATAGCGACCGCCCAGCGCGCTGGCTGGACCTGGGATATCGGCTTGCCGTCACGGCGCGGCGTCGGTTACGTCTATTCCAGTGCACATGAATCGGATGAGGGTGCAGAGGCGGTGCTGCGAGAATATTTGTCGTCAGGTCGTGAGGTTGACCCGGCAGTCACATTGACGCCAAGGATACTGAAGATCAACCCCGGATTCAGGGAGAAATTCTGGCACAAAAACTGTGTTGCAGTGGGCATGTCATCGGGCTTTATTGAACCTCTGGAGGCATCCGCAATAGCACTGGTGGAAATGGCAGCCACGATGATCCGGGATGAATTGCCGGCAGATCGAGTGGTCATGGACGCGATGGCCAAGCGGTATAACGAACGATTCAGGTACCGCTGGGAACGAGTCATCGACTTTCTCAAACTGCATTATGTGTTGACCAAGCGGACCGATAGCCAATACTGGCGGGATCATTGCAAGCCGGAGCACATACCGGATCGCTTACAGGAATTGATCGCGTTGTGGAGATACCAGCCGCCATCGCGTTACGACCTGACCCAGACTGATGAGATTTTTCCTGCCGCGAGCTATCAGTATGTGTTGTATGGAATGGGGTTCGAAACACTACCCAAGGCTACCAGTAGCCAGCGGGATAATTTTTCAGCGGCAGATAAACATTTCAATGACAATCAAGCATTAATCGCCAAGCAGATTAACGGCCTGCCAGGGAACAGGGAATTGATCAATAGTATTGTTCGAAAAGCAATGTGACTGCTTGCGTCCGCTGTGCGAACCCATTGACCAAGGTTGCGCTAACCAGGGTGTAGCCTGCCAAGACCAAACTAGAGGAATTACAATGTCCAGCCATGAAATACTCAACAATGTTGATCATCAAGCTCTGCGTATTATAAAAGAGCGATCCGCTGAGTTGGGCGACAATGTGATGTGTGCCCAGCTGATGCCCCAGGAGTTCAGGGACGCACAAAATGACTATCCGATATTTTTCCACCAGGATGCGGCTAGCGGGCAATACCTGCCCTATGCCATGTTCGGTTTGCAAGAGGATGAGAACCTGTTCCTCGAAGGAAACAACTGGGATGCAGCTTACATTCCTTTTCTGGTTGAGAAGGGACCGTTTCTTATCGGGATCCAGCATAAGTCCAATGACGAGCAAGAGATGGTCATAACGGTTGATGTAGACCATCCCCGTATCAGTCGTACAGAAGGTGAGCCACTTTTCCTGCCGCAAGGCGGTAACACTAAGTACATTGAACGAATGTCCTATGTGTTGAATGCCATCAAAGAAGGCACCGTTGAAACAGAGGCCTTTGTGGATGCCATGCTGAAATACGACCTGCTGGAGTCGTTCAAACTTGATATTGAGTTGGACAATGGCGCCAAGCATAGCCTGCAGGGGTTTTATACCATCAACGAAGAGAAGCTGGTGGGGCTTGATGGTGATGTCCTGGCGGAACTCAGCGCGAAATTTTTCCTGCCCGCTGCGTATATGGTGGTGGCTTCACTGTCCAATATTCGAAAGTTAATAGGCAGGAAGAACCGCCGGCTTTAGCGCGACGGAATTTCCCGGCGGCAACGTGACGACTGTGAATACATTAAGAATAATCGAAGATGGTTCGCCAGAGACTTTTGCGGACATCATCGGCCACGCAACTGAACCGGTTCTCCTGCGAGGAATGGTGTCGGACTGGCCGGTGGTGCGGGCAGCACAACAATCTCATGAAGAGCTCGATACTTATCTTCGTCGTTTCTACCAGGATGCATCAGTCGGCGTTTTTCTCGGGCCTGCGGAAATCAACGGCCGGTTTTTTTACAATGATGACCTGACGGGCCTCAATTTTGAGCAATCCCGGCAAAGACTGGATTCGGTGCTGGATAGCCTTAAAGCGCATTGGGGTGATGAAAATTCCCCGGCGTATTATGTTGGGGCAACCACGGTGGACAATTGCCTGCCGGGCTTTCGGCAAGAAAACGCCCTGGACTTTGGCGACATAGATCCACTGGCAAGTATCTGGATTGGAAATAGTAATCGAGTGGCTGCCCACTGGGACCTGCCCGACAACGTCGCCTGTGTCGCCGCTGGCAGGCGACGGTTCACACTGTTCCCCCCGGACCAGATCGAAAACCTGTACGTGGGGCCCATCGACTTCACACCCGCGGGACAGCAGATCAGCCTGGTCGATTTTCATAAGCCAGACCTGCAGCGCTTTCCGCGATTCAGCGCAGCACTCGATCACGCGGTCATTGTGGATATGGTGCCCGGTGACGCGCTGTTCGTACCCAGCATGTGGTGGCATCACGTAGAGGCCTTTGGCAGTCTGAATATCCTGCTAAACTACTGGTGGCGTAAATCACCGGCCTACATGGGTACGCCTGCTGATGTGCTGCACCATGCCCTGTTGTCGATACGGGATTTGCCGCCGGAACAAAAGAAGGCGTGGGCGGGAATTTTTGAACACTATGTTTTCGGTGATGACGAGTCACTGGATCACATACCCGAGAAAAGTCGGGGCTCGCTTGGGGTACTGGATGACTCCATGGCAAGGCAGCTCAGGGCCCGTTTGCTGAACAGACTTAATCGTTAAACTGGAGAACCGGGAGAGCCCGGTTGATCCCTGAAGGAGATCATGTGGAAAGTGCAACAGTAAAAAAGGTCGTCATCGCCGGCGGGGGTACTGCCGGTTGGATGACCGCGGCAGGTCTGTCCAAGATCCTGGGCAAAGGCCTGGAGATCGAATTGGTGGAATCTGATGAGATCGGTACCGTTGGCGTGGGCGAGGCCACAATTCCCACACTGCTTTTTTACAACAACATGCTTGGTATTTCGGAAAAGGATTTCCTGAACGCCACCCATGGTACTTTTAAGCTGGGCATCAAGTTTGAGAATTGGCGCGACGTGGGTAAGGATTACCTTCACGCTTTTGGTTCCACCGGCAAGAATTTTTGGGCTGCGGGATTTCATAATTTTTGGATGAAGGGACAGAGTCTCGGCATCGATTATGGCTTTGGTGATTACTGTCTGGAAAGACGCGCGGCAGAAGCCGGTAAATTCGCACATTTGCCAAAAAACGGCCTGAATTATGCCTATCACCTGGATGCCACCGCCTATGGGCAGTTTTTGCGTAAGTTTAGTGAAAATCTGGGGGTGAAGCGCACCGAGGGCAAAATTTCCAATGTTAAGACCTGTCCCACTACGGGTTCTATTGAGTCCTTGCAGCTGGAATCTGGAGAGGTAGTGGAAGGGGATCTGTTCATCGATTGCACTGGCTTTCGCGGACTACTCATTGAGCAGACGTTGCACTCTGGCTATGAAGATTGGTCTCACTGGCTACCCTGTGACCGCGCCATGCCGGCGCAGACGCACGCGGTCGGTCCTCCAGAGCCGTATACCCGATCAGTTGCTCACGGGGCGGGCTGGCGCTGGCGTATTCCGCTGCAGCACCGGGTGGGTAATGGTCTGGTCTATTGCAGCCGCTATATGTCTGATGACGAAGCCAATTCCCTGCTACTGGAGAGCATTGACGGCGAACCGATTACCGAACCGCGGGTTATCAGATTTCAGACCGGGCGGCGGCGCAAGCAGTGGAACAAAAATTGTGTGGCAGTCGGTCTCTCCAGCGGCTTTCTGGAACCGCTGGAATCAACCAGTATTCACCTGATCCAGCAAAGCGTGCTTAGGCTGATAAAGATGTTCCCGCGGGAGGGTATCAAGCAGGTCGATATTGATGAGTTCAATAAGCAAACCCTGAACTCTTTTGACAATGTCAGGGACTTTATCATTCTGCACTATCACGCCACCGAGCGCACTGATACCGCATTCTGGCGTCATTGCCGGAATATGGAAGTTCCGGACTCTCTGGATCAGCGGCTGACCCTGTTCAGGGAGACAGGACGCCTGTTCCTGGGTGACTCCGAATTGTTTGTGGATTCCTGGCCACAGGTCATGATAGGTCAGGGGGTTTTACCGCAGGAGTACCACGCGGTTGTGGACACCATGGACGAGGATGAATTGAAAAGCTTTCTCCGCAAGATCAAGTCCAATATAGATAATACCGTGACGAAAATGCCGCTGCATTCAGAGTACCTGGAGAAATACTGCAAAGCATGATGTACAAGATCAGCGAATGAAAGGTACCAGCGTTGCTGTGAAACCTTTCCTTCGAGCTTTCAACAATTCAGCGTTAGAACTATAGTAGTTCACTGAACACAGACCCATCCAAGCGAGGAACTCATGAAAAAACTATTCCGGATCTTAGTCGCCCTGTCGGCATTTTCCCTGGCCAATGTATTTGCAGACACGCTGGAACTGGCAGATGGCACTCTGTTGGAAGGCGATTTCGTTGGCAGCAGCAACGGTATCGTGATGTTCAACACCGGTGACGGTATCGAGGCTTTTCCGGAGGACGAAGTGGTCGGTATTTTCTTAAGCGAGGGTGTCGCCACCAGACAGGCGAAGGCTCCCCCCGCACCTGCTGCGCAGAGTCAGGCCCCCGCCCCGGCACCCAGGGCAACCAATGTCACTATTCCATCCGGTACTCGTCTGGTGCTGCGCACCGCTGACAGTATTGATTCCAAGCGGCACCAGGCCGGCCACCGTTTTCGCGCGCAGTTAGAGAGTGCGATTGTCATCGACGGCATCACTGCTGTGCCTCGTGGCGCCTTTGTGCATGGGCGCATCGCCCAGGCCCGCCAGGCAGGTCGCGCGGTGGGCTCTTCCGAACTGGCGATCGAATTCACCGATATCATGATCAATGACCAGCTGTTTGAGATTGCCACCGAGGGCATGCAGGCCCAGACCAAAAACGAAGCAGGCCGCACGGTGGGTCGCACTGCCCGGGCGGCGGCCATCGGCGGTCTGATTAGTGGCAGGTCCGGCGCCAGGACCGGCGCGGCGGTGGGCGTAGGCGCTTCCCTGCTGACCAGCGGGCAGAGCATCAATGTACCGGCGGGTACTATTTTGGAAACGCGGCTGCGGGTGCCCGTAACTGTTCCGCGCTAATATGGCGAGACCCGGACGTCGCTGGTGGCTTGTTGCGCTGGTGGCGTTGGTACTGCTGGCTGGTGTCTGGTCCTACCGGGCGTATTTCTCATCCACCGATGCCGCTCTGCGCCATGCGGAGGCCTTTTTGTTCCGGCGCATGTCGGTGGCACAACTGGCGGAACAGGGTGAGTATCGTTTTTTCTATACTACCAACCGCTCCCCGGACACCGACCAGAGCGAGCTGGCACAGCGCTTCACTTCTCAGCGGCACAATCAACTGAGCTTTGGCTCCTTCGACGCCACAATCCAGCCCAGCCTGGGCCTGGGTATGCTGGTTAATCCGACCGAATGGCTGCAGAACGAGGAGATCCGTCTCAATAACGTCCACACATTGGCACAGGCGGATTTTGTCGACCAACTACGGAAACAGGTAGCAAGCTCACCACACCGGGCGCTGCTCATTGTCCTGCACGGCTTCCGCGAAGGTTATGAATCAGCCCTGCGCAAGACTGCTTTCCTGGGCCATGTTCTGGATATTAATGCTCCGCTACTGCTGTTCGATTGGCCCGGCGACCAGGGCTCCGGTCTGAGGCCTTACCGCCGCGCCCGAGACGTTGCAAAAGCCTCGGGCGCTGAATTGGCCCGCACCATACAACTGGTGGTGCATGATGTACAGCCAGAACAGATCTGGATATTGGCCAATAGCATGGGTTCGCAGGTGGTGGTCGATGCCTTCAGTGTACTGTACCAGGATAAGGAATTCGCCGATCTGGACAGGGAGATCGCGCACGTGGTGCTAACTGCGCCGGATGTCGATCACCAGCAATTTGACCAACAGTTCAAGGGTGAGTTGAGCGCACTGGCCAGGCATCTGACGGTCTATGTCTCGTCCAATGATCGCGCCTTACTGGTAAGTCGTCTGGTCAACCGCGGTCGCAGGCGCGGCGAAAGCACCCTCAGCCCCGATCAATTGGAAGAGGCCATCAGGATCTCCGAATTTACCGAGCCCGGTAGCGATCTGGTCAGCCTGGTGGATGTTACACCGGTGAATCGCACCCGCAATTTCCATAACTTCAGTCTGGAGACGCCGGAATTTTTTGATGACCTGTACCTGCGTCTGACCAACCCGGAGATGCCCAACAGCCGGCCGATTTACCGCATCCAGACCAGCGACGGTGCCGTGTACTCTGTGCTGACCCGGGGTCGCTAAGCGTCTGTTGGCCGCTGGTAAATCCAAGAAGATAGCTCTGATTACCCGCATGCGTAAACAGTTAACTATCCTGAATACCATGATAAAGAATGGCACACACTGGAACGAAAAACTTGCCTAATCACTTGACCAGGAAGCATGGTCACTTGTCAGTCCCCCTGGCAGGGTCAACCTGTGAGAACTGACGCAAGCGAGCAATAATCTCCGCGGCCAGATCGCCAATAAGCGCACTGTGGGCTGCCACCAGTGCCTCGTAGCTGTCCTCATCTGAGGTCGTCGTTGCAGACTGGGCTTTTTTGAATGTACCCACCGCCACCGCCTCACCAGTGGGAGGCGCAATCGCCCA
>JBALVO010000125.1:0-10942 GCA_036961445.1 Halioglobus sp. | reverse complement strand
GTCACTCAGGAACGCGCCTACACGTCGCCGATCTGGTACACGCCGTAGGTTTCAGAGTTCAATAATATGAAATAGCTGATGCGGCTCCTGCGGGAGCCGTTCTTTCATCAGCGACGTTATTCAGCTCGCAGATTCGGCCGTCGGTATAACCGTCGCTGCGACTGTGGGGATAGCTTACGGAAGGCCACGATGCGTGGTTCTGACATTAGGCGACTGATTTATGACATATCGCGGAGGGGCTTTTTTAGTTTCTTTTGGGCGTATACCAGATCGGCGAACTGTAGGCACGCTCCTGAATAGTGGCCGGCCGATTGGTTTCTTTCCAGTTAATACCCAGGGCGATGCTGTCCAGCAGCGAGTAGCGCGGGGTGGGAATCTGCAGTACCCGCGCGTAGTAGAAGGCGTGCTGAACTGGGTCGAAGTCGGGGTCGGCCCATACCGTGGCAAGTTGTTCTGCGCCGATGGTATTGGTGTATTCACCGGTGTCCAGGTCCACGGTATTGCCCACCTTCTGGGAGCCCTTCTTACGCCCGTCGGAAAGCGCGACATCGTAGACTTTCTCGTGACTAATACCTGTGCTGTCAACCCAGCCCTTCACGATTTGAATTCGATCCAGGTTGGCTTCGATGGGGTCTCTGCTGGCTGCCACCAAAAAGCCTGGCACCTTGTTGCCGTCGGCTTGAAGGTCGCTTCCCATGGGCACGCCCTTCTTGTAGCCCACCGCCGCCAGGTCATTGGCTCTGGCGTCCCTGTCCTTGAACTCAAAGCCGCCAAAAAATCGCAACTGGATGCGCGGTCCGGTGCTGGCATAGACTTCCTTGCGCTTGAACGCTTTGGTGAGGGATTCCCGGGTGTTCTCCTTCGCCCACGCGCCCACCAGCCCGGACGCGCCCATATCCCAACCTTTTGATGTACCCAGCCCGGTCATATGGGTGCGCAACTGAGGCCTGGAATCGTGCTGCCCCTTACCGGCGAAATTGTTTTCCTCAATAGCCGATATGCCGGTGTGGGAGTCGGTACTGCCTATCATGCCCACCTTGAAAGGATTGACGCCCGTGCTGGCCTTGAATTCCAGTCCGCGCTTCAGACCCGCCCGAACATAGTCGCCTTCTGTCGGGTCGGGCGTGCCGCCATCAGCGGTCAGTACGAACTGGTAGGTTTCGAAATCGGCGTATTCGTCAGTGGGTGAGAACAGGGGATGCGCCTCTGAGTCGCCCTTGATCTGGGTGATTTCCACCAGCGGCTCCCACATCATCCGCCTCACCCCGTATTCGGCATCAACCGGCTGGCCGTTGTAGCGCACCAATGGAAACATCTGCCCCATGCTAATATTCGGGTTGTGCGGGATGGCGACAAAGCGCGCCCCGGTTTCCTTCGATGTCGTATCCAGCCAGGCCCACAGGTCTTCCTCGTTCTCACTCTCGAGTTGGCTGTAAGGCTGGAATTTGCGGGCGGTAGCGCCATCATCAGGCGTGAAGATTACCCGGTGCTGGTTGCCACCCCTGGGCATGGCACTCCACTCCCAGCCAATGAGGGCCGTGAACTCGCCCGGCTTGTTGTGCTGTTCAGCGGCATCGATGTACTTATCCCAGGCCGCCTTGCGTTTGTCGCCAGCGTGAAGATCCTTGTACAGATCCTTCGCAGTGACTCCCTGTTCGGTCGTTTCCCCGGTTCCCGCCCTGACAAACATTTTATAGACCTTCAACAGTTGTTCTTCTGTCTGGTCCGGCGCCATCTCACGAATTAATTTTCCCATTTTGGTGTCAGCCACGACCGAATCTCCGGCGAACACCCGTGGTAAGGCGCCCATCAGCTCTGCGTGATCGGCTATTACCAGAAAATCCAACGGGGTGGACAGCTGCCAGCGGGTATCGGTAGCCGGGTTGATCACGGGCAGGCCTTTCGCGAAGCGGTAGGCAGTATCCCAGGTCGAGGTCGGTGTACCGAACAGGTAAACGTCGAAAGAGTTGCTGGTGTGCAGGTGAGTGTCACCCCAGTAGAGGTTGGTCTGCCCGGCGATTGCAACTGTACCGGTTGTCAACAGAGCGCAGGCCAGCGATATGGCGGCGGACTTTGAGCGCAGTGGGTTCATGGGCTAATCCTCACCTCGGTGGAAGTTCAATTGACCTTAGTGCTCATCACCATTTTATATTAGATCATCACCATGCCGCCGTCAGTCAGCATGTTCTGGCCGGTGATGTAGTCCGCATCTTCAGAAGCGAGAAAAGAGACGAAATTGGCCACGTCCCCCGGCGTTTGCAGCCGCCCCAGCGCTATGCCCCCCAGCACCTTCTCTTTCATGGCGCCCACGGGAATCTGCATCACCTCGGCGGCCCGACTGTCGATGGTATCCCACATACCGGTATCCACAATCCCCGGACAATAGGCATTGACGGTGATGCCGTGGGGGGCGAACTCCTGCGCCATTACCTGGGTCAGCGCACGCACGCAGAACTTGGAGGCGCCATAAGTACCGAGCACTGCGTTGCTCCGGTGAGAAGCCGAACTGGCTGCGTTAATGATCTTGCCGCCTTCACCCTGGGCTATCATTTGCTGCGCCGCCGCCTGGGCGCACCACAGCACCCCCTTGACGTTGATCGCAAACAGTTTGTCGAAGTCCGCCTCGGTGATGGCCAGGATCGGGTCGACCTGCACGATACCGGCATTGGACACCATAACGTCCAGCCGGCCGAGTTCAGCCACTACCTTGTCAACCATGGCGAAGACCTGTTCCCGGTCGCTGACATCCGCCTGCACGCCCGCGGCGGTGGCGCCCGCGGAACGCAGTTCTGCCGCGGCGGCGTCGGCGACATCGGTGCTGATATCGTTGACGGCGACGGCAAAGCCGTCCCGGGCGAGTCGCTGCGCGATGGCGTTGCCGATACCCATGCCTGCCCCGGTGACCAGGGCTACTTTACGTTCTGACATTTTAACTGCCTCCAGCTATTTCAATTCAGTGTTTGATCACGCCCTTGAGTGTTTCTGCAGTGTCGATCAGCGCGTCGGAGGCGTCTGTCAACGCACATCGACCGTGCGCAGGTCGCACACGTCAAAGAGAGCTGCAGTTTTCAAGGTTTCCATTGTTATTTCCCACGTTTTTTATGCGCCTTATACCCTCATGGAGTTGCTAGCGTGTCGCGGTAATCAGGATCTATACAGAAAAAGGCGGGCATACCATCTTCATGGGCATACGCAGGCAAGTTAGAGTTACTGGTACATACTTTGCCATCTTTGGTGAACTCTAAATCGCGGAACCACACTACGCGGCTAGGCATAGGGTAGGCGATAAACCGTTTTTCGGATGGAATGTAGCGCAACACCCGGTCGGAGTTGTTGGCTGCAATCCATACGTCACCCGTATCGTGATGTACGCCCAGTGCATAGGGTGTTTCATATTCATTGGGGCCCATCAACGGCAGTGGAATGCTTTCGAACTCTTTTGTTTTTGGGTCGAATCTCATCAGGTAACCTTCATCGAAAGAAGGAATCCATAAAATTCCGTCGGGACCAAAGCGCATGCGGCGAGGGCCAACTTTTGGCGTGTCGTATTCAGTCACTTCCAAGGTCACCGGATCAATGTGGCCAATTTTGTCCGCTAGCAATTTGCCGTACCAAATGTGCCCGTCCACCGGGTTCACATCAATACCGTATGGCCAGTTAAACACTTGGCGACCGCCGTTCATCCATTTGTGGTGAGACAGTGCCAACGGCGTATTTTCATTCGGAAAGAACGATGCAATTTCCAATACCACGCCAATAAAGGTGTCGGTGAACCAACGCAATGCGCCATTATGTGGCAGCTCGATTTCAGTGAACTCTTCGGTGTGCGGGTTGAATTTCATTACCGTGTTGGAGACGAGTACAGTAAACCAAACATTGTCTTCGTGGTCGGTACGAATCGTGTGGGAGTAAATTCCCTTGCGCCATAAAAAGCCCCTCGGAATCGGGTACAGCTTCCAAGAGTTATCGGCGGGATTAAACATGATCAAATTACTGGATAACGCTCCAGTAATATAAATGCGCCCATCCGCAATTTGCGCTGCGCTGTGGGGGCCGTGTTTTCCAGTGAAAATACCAATAGGAAACTGCATGCCACTAAAATTCCCGCCCTCTACTTCGTCAGTAACGGGCATGTCATGCACGGTTATCTCACTGGTCGTTCTATCGAGTATGTAAATTTTGTCTTGCCCCTCATCAATACCGTATAGGCGGTCATCGGCGCCGATAAAGGTGTCATGCAAAAATGACATCGGCGTAGCCGCGTGCCACTCTTCAACTTTCGCTTTAGCCAGTTCTGGCTCAAATAGTGGTTGCTGTACGGCTTCCACCGGTGTGCCATCAAAGCTCTGGTGGAGCATCTCGGCAATGCGCTTGTGCTCACCATAGGTAATGTACGCGCCGTATCCCTCCATACGCCAAATCGTGTCACTCCATGCATCTACTTCTCGGGGAGTACGGGTTAGCGAGTTCCCTTGCTGGTGGCAATAGGTACACTGTGCAATAAACGCTAGCTTGGTGTCTTGGTCTGGAAATTCTAAGGTTGCTGCATGAGCTGATGCGGTCAATGCGGCAGAGACTTCTTCAGCGGAGTTGAATTCTACCAGCGAAATATCGATCGTTTCGACCGCGTCACTCGCCAAACTAATGTTTTGGTTTGAATCTTGCCAATTAGTCGCTCTGCCGCGTAAAACCACATTGCCTGAAAATTCCGTATCTAATACATAGCTTCCATCAATATCGGTATAGACCGACTCTTTACGGTTATGTGCTTCGTTCCACAGCGTTACTATCGCTCCGGCCACTGGTTCGCCATGCGCTGTTACGGTGCCGCTTATTGTGCCGGCAAAAGTTGCTGCGCTGGCACAACACAAAAGGGCGGTTGCACATGCTGACTTTAGGCAATTATTCATGAGAAACTTCTATAGGTATGCGATGAGATATGAGATTGCATGCCCAGTAGCGATAATCGCAACAGTCGCCAAGATGCTGATCATGAGGTGTTTGGCGGTGAATTTTAATATCGCCATGGTATGTTCCACCTTTAATTTTGGGTTTATTGTGCGTTACGCCGTATCGCTACACCTCAATGCGCAGCGAAGCCTCCATCAACAACAACCTCTGATCCGGTCATGAAGCTTGACCCATCAGAGGCAAGAAAGACGATCACATCAGCGAGTTCTTGTGGTTGCCCCATCCTACCCATTGGTGTCTGCCCGACGGTACGTGCCGTGTACTCAGTAGCAATATCTTCGGGCACTGAGGCATTAGCATTGGTAACCATAGGAGTTTCGATAAACCCAGGGTGCACTGAATTAACCCGCACACCGTTACCACGACTGGCACAATCTAATGCAATAGATTTAGTCATTGCGCGTACCGCGCCTTTGGAAGCAGAATAGACCATGGTTAATTGATCAGCAACAATGCCAAATACCGAACTTATATTGATAACTGAACCGCCATCGGATTTTTCCATCAATGGGATGCTGTATTTACAGCCCAAAAATACACCTGCGACATTAATCAGCATAACCTGATTGAACTGAGTCAACTCGGTTGTATCGTAGGAACCTCCTGCGCCAATTCCTGCATTGTTTACCAGCACATCAAGGCGCCCACATTGGGTGCTGATAAGTTCAGCCGCCGCTGCCCACTGCTCCTCGCTGCTCACATCAAGCATGGCGAAGGTCGCCGACAAGCCGCGGCTGACAAGATCAGCACATGCTTTCTCGCCTGCGTCTTTAGTGATGTCCCCAATCACTACGTGGTAGCCTGCCTCACCCAAAGCAACCGCTGTTGCCAAACCAATACCTGAAGCGCCACCGGTTACCAGGGCTACTTTACGTTCTGACATTTTAACTGCCTCCAGCTATTTCAATTCAGTGTTTGATCACGCCCTTGAGTGTTTCTGCAGTGTCGATCAGCGCGTCGGAGGCGTCTGTCAACGCACATCGACCGTGCGCAGGTCGCACACGTCAAAGAGAGCTGCAGTTTTCAAGGTTTCCATTGTTATTTCCCACGTGTTACTAGCGCTAACGGGAGTGTAGACAAACAGCGCAGCGTAATCTTGGCTATGCGGGACATCTATTTGACTCTTGAAGACAGGTGCGGGGTCGCTCAGTTTGATTGTGCATTCCGGATGGAGCGTGGTGACCGGCCGAACCAGCGCCGGCAGCTGCGGCTGAGGATAGCCTGCTCGCTGTAGCCGGCCATCCCCGCCACCTGCGACAGGGGCATGTTGGTTTGGCACAGGTAGTGTTCCACCGTTTCCCGCCGGATACAGTCGCGAATGGTGTCGAAGCTGGTGCCTTCCCGTTTGAGGCGCCGTTGCAGGGTGCGTGGGTGCATGGCCATCGCCTTTGCCACGGACGCGCGGTTGCAGCTTTCGGTTCCCAGGGTTTTACGTATGGCGGTCTCCACACGGCTGGCACACAGGCCATCCATCGACGGAAATTGCACGTTCAGGTAGTCCGCGGCAATACGGTGCAACTGCTCGCTACGATTGAGCAGACAGGCGCTCAGGGTGTCATGGGGTACGTACAACGCGTTCCGGTCGCAGTTGAATATCACCGGCGCGTCAAAATACCCTTCGTATGCGGATTCGGACAACAGCGGCTCGTGGGGAAGCTCCACCCTGATCAGTCGGTACGCCTCCTGGGCGAGTAACGTCAGCACGCCGTGGGCTACACCTATAGCCAGGTCTTCCGCCTGGCGCATGCCACCATGGGGCATCTGACTCAGGTTGATGTCCACTCGCAGACGGGTGCTGGTGGGCAGTTTCTCGATATCCAGTGCAAGCGCCGGACTCTGGATGAACAGGTAGGTGGCGGCGCAGCGCATGGCCTCTTCCACGGTGGACGAGTTCTGCATGGCTACCGCCAGTGGGCCCAATATGCCTATATCCTGAGAGGCAGCGAGGCGCAGGCCGAAATCCGGCAGCGCCAGCTCCGTGGCTGTCTTCTCCATCAGATGAATGAGTTGTCGATAGGGAATCAGCGCGTCTTCATCGTCAAGGACGCCGTCGAGGATATTACATGCTCTAGTCAGCCGCAGGGGGTCCCCCCCGTGTTGCCTGACCAGTTCATTGAAGCCGCGCAATCCGCCGACCCTGACTTTCGCCGTCATCCGGTTGTTGCTCCTCTACAGTTTGTCCCAGAGTATCAAAATTGCGTCTCCAAAAGTCAAGATTTTAGGCCCGCGCTGCAGTCTACTGAGAGGATCGAGCATCGCGTGCGCAATTCGAAGACACGTATAGCAGATAGTCAGAGGCACAAATCGTGGTGAATCAACGAATTCCGGTAGTGCTGTTCAGCACAGTAGTATCTGCCGCCCTGCTTACCGGTTGTCAACCCGAGCCGGTGGCGGAAGACGTCGACGCAGTTGTGTCCGATGCAGTTGTGTCAAAGGAAGAGGAGGCTGCAGGGGCCAGCGTTGCCACTGCCGTTACCACAGCTGTCGAGGTGTCCGTCAACCCGCTCAAGGAAGCCTACTTCGGCAACTTTCACATTCACACCAGCTATTCCTTCGACGGCTACGCCAACGGCTCGGTCACGGGACCCGATGATGCCTATCGCTGGGCCAGGGGAGAGGCGATACCCGGCGGCGGCAATGGCTCCGAGTTGAAGATTCTGCGGCCACTGGACTGGTATATGGTGTCGGATCACGCGGAATTCCTCGGCGTGTTCCCGAAGATGGCGGATCCGTCCAGCCCCCTGAGTAAGCTGGATATCGCCACGCGGATAACCTCCGACGACCAGCTTGTGGCATTCCAGGCCTATTCCGACACCCTCAATGACATGAGCGCGGGCAAGGTCGATCCCGCCCTGGTCGATCCGGGCGTCATCGGCACTATCTGGCAGGAGGTGGTCGCAACCGCAGACAAGCACTATGAGCCGGGGACATTCACCACCTTCCCGGGCTTCGAGTGGACCTCCAACCCCGGCAAGCAGAACCTGCACCGGGTGGTGGTGTTTAAGGATTCGGAGGGAGTGCCGGCACTGCCATTCTCCGCTATCGATTCCGACCGCCCCGAGGATCTGTGGCAGTGGATGGACGAACAACGCGCCAAGGGGGCGAAGGTGCTTGCGATTCCCCACAATGGCAATGCCAGTAACGGCCTGATGTTTCCAGAGACCACCTCCTACGGTGGCAGTGAAGTCAATAGCGAGTATGCCGAGACCCGCATGCGCAACGAGCCGGTATATGAAATGTCCCAGATCAAGGGCACCTCGGAGACACATCCGCTGCTGTCACCCAACGACGAGTTCGGCGGCTTCGAAATCTGGGACTACACATTGTCGGCCGACGCCAAACCACCGCAAAACAGGAAAGGGGGTTACGCCCGGGATGCCTATATTACCGGACTCAAACTGGCATTGGATGGAAAAGGCAATCCCTACCGATTCGGTGTAATCGGTGACTCGGACAGCCACAACTCAGCGGCCATGGTCGAGGAAAACAACTACCGGGGCAAGTTCGGTATGGAGAATGATCCGTCCCACCGCCTGAATGGTCCCCCCGGTTTTCCCGAGGGCAATAAGCGGCAGGTTCGCCAGTTCAGCTCCGGTGGCCTGGCGGCTATCTGGGCGGAATCCAACACCCGCGAAGCGCTGTTCGACGCCGTCATGCGCAAGGAGACCTTCGCCACATCCGGCCCGCGCATGAAGGTACGCTTCTTTGGCGGGTTCGGGTTCAGCAGCGAATCCATGGCGTCGAAGAACTGGTTGCAGGGCGCCTACAGGGATGGCGCAGTCATGGGCGGCGAACTGGGGCCCAATGGAGAAGGTCGCTCGCCCACCTTCCTGATCATGGCCGCCATGGAACCCGACGGTGCACACCTGGATCGCATCCAGGTGATCAAGGGTTGGGTGCAGGACGGAAGAAAAATGGAAAAGATCTACAATATTGTCTGGTCCGGCGATCGCGCACTGGATGACCAGGGGGCGCTGCCGCCGGTGGGCAATACAGTGAACGCGACGGATGCCAGCTACGACAACAGTATCGGTGCATCTCAACTGCAAGCTGCATGGACAGACCCGGACTTCGATGCGTCCCAACACGCCGTCTACTATGCCCGCGTGCTGGAAATCCCCACGCCGCGCTGGTCCACCTATGACGCAAAAACACTCGGGGTTCCAACCCGGGAAGACCTACCGGTGTCGATCCAGGAGAGAGCGTGGACCTCGCCGATCTGGTACACACACTGACCCCAGCTTTCGAGCCTGAACCAAACGGTCCGTCTGGCAGACACCATTAAGAGAGCATTGAACTCGCTTTATAGACACTTACCAAAATTGAAATAAAAGGGACAATGAACATAAGTAACTCAAATGCAGTAGCTTCGTTACCTCTTAACCAAATAGCATTTTCGGTGGTCGATTTACGCGCCACCGAACGCTGGTGGCGAGAAGGTTTGGGTTTTCTTCCCGCTGGAGGCAATCGCCTGATATTTCGTGGTTCTCTCACGGAGAGGATTGTCGGTCTTCCCGGCGCAGCAACAAATTGCTGGTGCATGGTGGGTCGTAACGATTGGTGCCAACTAGAGATGTTCCAGTACGAGCAACCGATAGCGCGTCTTATGCCCCAAGATTTTGCCCCCAATGCCATAGGTTATACACGTTGTGGTATATGGGTTGCTGATTTCGATTTAGCTCTGACGCAACTGTCCAAGCTGGGTACAGAACCTTTATCTCCACCCTTTGGAGTTGAAGGGCAGCGGCGAGTCTGTGTACGAAACCCTGATGGGGTGTTTGTGGAGCTTATGGAGGCTGATCCTTTACCGGATGAAAACCGTCTTGGTCGGCAGGATTGTCCGGCAGCCATCCGTAGTGTGACCATGTCCACATCAGATTTTGAGTATTCACGCGACTTTGTTACCACTGCTCTGGGTATGCAAGAGCAGAAGGTTACCCTGCATGACGATGAACATGAATCACTTTGGGGGCTTGCTGGGGCTGAGTGCAAACGACGTGTCTTTGGCGGCCCAACCCTATTGCTGGAAGTGGTTGAATATGTCAGCCCTGTTGGTCAGCCGCGCGAGTCAGATTGGCGCATAAATGACCAAGGGATACTCAATATCTGCTTCGGTGACTCCGTAGGGAAAGATGGAGTGGACAGAATGTTCAGAAAATCTACAGCCGCAGGTGCCAAGTCCAATTCTGCCCCTCAACATAATCCATTGGCAGGCTGCTTTTATACCAATGATAAGTTGGGGTTTTCTTATGAATTCATGTGGGCCAGACCGTTTTTAGGACATCGTATATTCGGCTTCGTGCCACAGGACAAAAAGCATTATCCTTCATCGGACAATCAACTTGTGGAGTATGAAGCTGTCTCTCAAAGAGCACCTGACGATGTGTTTACGATGCTGGAAGAGCAAGCACGGATAATTGGATGGGCTGGATTGGGGCGCACTAGGCATTTTATCCGCGATACAGAGCGCGGTACAAAGCAGGACGTGGTCTCCGCGTGGGGAGTGCACACTGAACAAATCATCGATTGTGAAGCCCCGAAACAACTACGTTATCGCATCATCAAAGGTTCCCCCTTTGTCAATTACATAGGCGAGGTACTGGTGAAGCCAGAAGGTGGTGGTTCACGGGTGGTATGGAGGTCACGTTTTCGTTCGCGTATTCCGGGGCTGGGCGCGTTGTTGCGGTACGTCATGAAACGTAAAATTAAAGCGCTGCTGGACGGACTTGTGAGCCGTAATGATTGTGACAGCTGAACAAAACGGGACACCCAAAACCTGATCTTCAATTTCAAATAACTATTCTTAATAAAAGATTCATTATTTGAGTATTGGAGAATAAAGTGACTCAAGCAAGAAAAAGCCAAATATCTTTAGAAGATACCTGCTACTACCATCTCATTTCACGTTGCATTAGGCGGGTTCTGGCAAGTTAAAAAACAGAAGTGAGACAATTCTGTTTTTCTAGTTTCA
>JBALVO010000124.1:0-10962 GCA_036961445.1 Halioglobus sp. | reverse complement strand
TGGCTACAGCTGAACACTATCGGGATCTGAGGGTGAGTGCGTTTGGAGATTGGGGAAGGGCGGTTACTTGAGCGTAGAAATCAGATTTTTGTGATCTGCAGAAGTTAAGTTGCCAATACCATTAAAACAAATAATCACCGAACTTTTCGATGATGTAGTCGGTCCAGCGTTCGGGAATCGCTTGCTGCAACTCCGTGGATTTTTCGAAATCGGGCTCAAACAGCTGACTGATCAACACATCGACTGCCTCGGGGGCAGAAGTCGCAATATTGATTTCCTTGTTAATCCGCAGGCTCAGCCGATCCAGGTTGGCTGAGCCCACCGAGGCCCAACCGTCAAAAATGGCCGCCTTGGCGTGAGAAAACCCGGGGTAGATAAACACCCGGACACCGTTCTCCCACAGGGCATTGGCGGCTAATACTATATTGCGGTTAATGTAGCCGCGGTCTGTCTCCAGCGGGATTATTACCCGCACATCAACCCCGCGCCTCCGAGCATAGATTAACTCCCGCAGCAGACTATCGTCGGTAAAGTAGGCGTTCTCAATATAGATATATCGCTGCGCCCTGCGAATTGCGGCACGCTGCAAATTGAAAATTTCATAGCGGCCGGGTTTTGTATACAGCAGGCGCACCGGGTAACCGCCGGCGTCCTGATTAAGGTTGCTGTCACCCCAGCCAGCCAGGTAGCTGAAGTCACCAAGCCACCCGGCCAAGCCCCATACCTTGTCAAATTCATCATTGATCTCGTCCACCACCGGGCCGCTAATTTCCATCATCAGGTCGTGCCAGTCATAACGATACTCCCGGCCGATGTTCATACCACCGAGAAAGGCGATTCGCTGGTCGACTACCATGGTCTTGGCGTGGTCTCCGGTCATCCAGGGATTTTTCGCCACCCGAACTTCAACCCGCGAATCATGTTCCAGGTAGCTTTTGATAGAGCCGGGAGAGCGGTGGCGATCCGGCAGTGAAGTGGAGCGCTCCCCGGAGGCAGCAATTGTACCGAGCCCATCGAACAGGACCCTGACTTCAATCCCCTCGCGGGAGCGACGTTTTAGCAATTCACCGATTTCCATGGCCACATCGTCGTTGTCAAAGATGTAGGCACGGATATCCACTGATGACTTTGCGGACGTTACAGTGTCGACGAAGCGTGGGAAAAAGCCCTCGCCATCAATCAGGAAATCGACCTTTCCGAGACTGGTGGGGCGACCCAGTTTTTCATCAAGATGTTTTTCCCAGGCGTTCATATCCATAGGGGGGCGTTCCGCAATGACTGGGATCGCCCCCTCAAAACGCATATCGGTCAGCAGCGAGCGGCCCGTCTCCAGCGCCGTATCGGTCACCACTGCCAAAAGGCTCTGCAGGGAACTAAAGGGGCGCAGCAAAATGGTATAGGAATTGCTTTCCACAAAGTGCCAGATTGACTTCAACACGTGACCGCCGGGCACCCCGCCAACTACGTCCTCGGGTAACTCATCGTACTGGATCAGCACGATCAACTTGCTGCGCGCATTGATGTAAAGAAAGGGAATCGAACCTTTGTCCAGATCTCCGGTGCTGAATATCACGTCGTCTGATTCAATACCGGCCTGGGAGAGAAAGTTTAACAGCAGCGGCTGCCATCTCGCGAAATTTTCCCGTAGATCTATGCGCCCTTTAATCTTATAAGCAGGCGGTTTGTCGATCAGGCGGCGGGCCCGAAAATTACCGGCCGGATCGTAGAAGAAAAAGTAATCTACCCGATCAAAGCTGACTGCCACGCCCTGGTTTGCGTCCCTGGGTATAAATTCGGAGAACAGTTGGTGGCGCAATTCGGCCCAGTCCGCTACTTCGAGAATGGGTACCGACGTGAGATTACGAGTCAACGCCTGCCAATTGTCTGCTTTTTCTGCATGCAGCGGTGCCACAATTGGAATGTCGTAGCTGTCTGCTACAGGCTGCTGGCTGCTGTAGATCTCACTCTTTAGGTCGCCGGCGGCAAAATAAATCACGTCGCCTCGCTTGTAGCGCAGCAAGTACTGCTCGTTGCCACGGTAGGCTTCCAGCAAAATGAACAGGGGTTCGGCAGATATAGAGTCATCAATGGTGGGTTCATCCTCGGGCACAGAGCAGCCCAGCAGCAGCGAGAACTGCACGGCGAAAAAAACGCTTATCATCCTGTACCAGAGTGTCATTTCCGCTCTCCGCAAATAAGACTCCCTTTATTCTAGGTCCCTTTCACTATGCCGGCGTTGTTTTACATCAACGCCTTACCCTGAAACAAGCGGCATAAATTACTTTTTTTCTGCGCCAAGGGAATGAATGACAAGTGACCATGCTTCCTCGTCAAGTGCTTAGGCAAGTTTATCGTTCCAGTGGGTGCCATTCTTTGTCATGGTATTGAAGATAGTTAACTGTTTACGCATGCAGGCTACGAGGGTATCGACAACTTAACCGCCCCCAATCGATAATCGGGATATGAATTTATACAAACGCTACCAATTCCCATCCGAAGTAATCAGTTCACCCAAACAGGCGCGGCGGTTTCTGAGCGCTCATGCAGCAGTTCATAACTTATTCAATCTAGGGCGGCACTTGGTATCCGCCGAACACTACCGATATCTCAGGGTCAGTGCGTTCAGCGAATAGAGTAGGGCAGTTGCTTGAGATCTGGCGATGGATTTCTTTGGCCTGATTAGATTAACTTGTCAGAACTGCGCGGAGCCCTTCCGCAAGACAAAAGTTATTAACTAGCGAACGCCGCTGCGGGCCAGTCCCTTGGGCGAGAAATACTTATTTCCCTGAGTAACACCGTTTTGGAACTTACCCGGAATCGGCTTGCCATTCAGGTTATAGATATTCTGTAGCAGGTCATATGAACCAGAGGCTCCTGCTCCCGATTTCCGATCATACAGCTTGGCGCCATAGGTAAAGCGGACTCGCCACAGGTTATCCTTGCCATCGTAGGTTTCTCCAGCAGCGGCCGTCCAGGTATCCTCGTCGAAGTAGATGCGACGCTTACTGTACAGATGACGCTGGCCTTCCTTCAAGGTACCTTCGACAACCCACACACGGTGTTTTTCCCAACGCGTAAAATCAGGCGCCAGGAATTTTTCTCCGAGCAGGTCTTCGACCTGTTTCTCAAACAGGAACTCGTAGTTAGACGCGGGGATAAGCATTTCTTTTTTGCCCACCAGCTTCCAGTCGTAGCGTTCGGGTGAACCATTCCAGATCCCAGCATCATCATAAGTAGAGGTGCCCGCTACCGCTGGATTGGGCGTATCAAAAGCTACCGCAGGAGCCAGGCGCACCCGTCGCTGCCCCACCAGGTATTGCCACGCCTTGCGCCCCTTGCCTTTGGTGTAGTTTGCACCCGGCTCATGTACCAGCAGTATCTCACCCGCCCGGCGTGCAGGCGCCTTGTAGTTGATGCGCAACTTGGCCCAGGGTTTGTCGCCCACCTCCTCGTCCGGCGTTTCAAACGCAGGGTAAATCGCTGTGGAGTAACCCGTCGTCGAGAGAATGGGTTTTCCATTGGAACCGACATAATAGACATTGTAGGTTTGCGAGAACGGTTCGGCGTAACGAACCATATGGTTCCATAATACTTCCAACCCAGACTTTGGCAGCGGGAAGGGCGCGCCGGGAAGATTGCCTTCGACTTTCTGGCCGTCAGCCACCAGCTGCGACCGGGTGGCATTCTTCATCACGTTAGCGTAGACCCAGTCGGGCGCCTCTGCGGTGCGTTTGCTGGGATAGACGTTGAGTTTAAAACCATCCGGGCCCAATTTTTCCAATAACCCCCTGGTGCCCTCTGTCAGTACAGCGCGGTATTCCTGCCAGTTCTTCACATCAACTGTATACAGCGGTTTTTCGTCACGGTAAGGATTAATATAATTGTCTGAACCAGGCACAAAATCGGCGGGAATAACTGTGCCCGCAGGGTTCCACTCAGGGATGCTGCCATCGGCGTTACCTGCACGCTCAGCCCCAATGGGGGTCAGATCCTTGCCCAGGCGTGCAGCTTCCTCCGGCGACACGGCTGCCAGTGCCGTACCGCTCATGAACACGGTAATGCACGACAGCACTGCGATTTTTTTTAGCATGATTTTGTCACCTTTGCTGAGACGATTTTCAGGTTTCCGACTAACATTGTTACAGCTATGCTCGATGTGACTATACCCAGCTTGTAGACAAACACTTATACTCGGAAACCTGTTGGACATACCCGGAAAGGAAGAATCATAAGTATAATAAGTATTAAGGGTGTCGCCAAGTTAACTGCCAGAAATTGATAGAATCGGCAAATGCATACATACAAACGCCACTGTTTCCCACCCGAAACCATCAGTACCAGTTTTTGGCCGTGACCTCGAAGTGAATCTAGCCACACCGGTATTTCGAGCAGGGCTATGCATACGCACTGATAAATTCTCAAAGAGTGGTAATCCCCAGCCAGCATTCAGTTCAAGTTACACCCAACGACTCTGGCTTATGTGTTTTGCTCTATAGGCGCAAGGTGTGCCTTCCATAACGCTACAATTCTACTATGAATTTCTGAGGCATCACGAGTTTACCTACACACCACCCGATTATGAGGCGGATGCTCTCAAATCTCTTTGGGCAGCAAGCTGAAGAAAGGTAGCGGGATATTCTGATGAGATAGGGCAGGGTGGCTGAGACGGAGCTTATGCTGAGACTGTTTGGGGATAATACCGAAACGGTTTGCAGTAAGTTGGAGACAGGTAAGGTATTTTTGAAACTGAACTTCGAGGTTCTTCCGAAACTGGATTAGTGGGGTGTCGGGTACGACAGGTACAACGGGTTGATTTACTGTTTCTGGGTAGTGGTTGGTCAGGCCTTTATAGAACCCCATAAAAAATTCACTGGCAGATATAGAGCTCGATTCGTCTCAAGATTTTTCTCCATTTTTGGGCTTATCTGGATTAGTCTGAACTCTCGGTTAAGGCAGCAACCAATGACTTGCGATTCCGGTAGGTATCGCTATAGCGCAAAATGGATGCTGTACCGAGTTTGTCACCGTTTTTGAATTCATCGCCTCGTACAGTGACCTCCAACATAGCCTCACCAATTTGCTGTGCGCGTACGGCAGCACCAACCGGCGCGAAGAACCAGTACAACAATGTCTGACCCAGGTGAGCCTGTTCTTCCGTTGGCCCGATGTAGTCGGGGCGGTAGGCAATTACACTTAGATTTATGCTTTCGGCCAAGGCAAATAATTCTTTTTCGGCGCGGATCTTTTCTTGTGCCCAGTGCATGGATGAATCCTCAGAGATGTCACTGGAACTGATGAAATGAAAGCTGATATCGGGTTTGCCACTGACCTGCAGCCACGCTTGCACAAACTGTGTGGGGAAATCGACATGGATAACACTGTAGGTTTCATTATCCACATTTCGTGAGCTGGTACCCAGGGCCCAATACACGGCTTGCACATTTCGCAACAGGTCTTGCACAGCCGAGTAATCCAGATAGTCCAGGTGTTTGGTCATGATGACCTTGCCACTGGCTATACCGGCCTCCATACGAGGCGTCGCACGACGGGTAATGACATGAATAGTGCGAACGTCCGGGTCTGCAAGCGCAGCCTTGAGGATGCCGTCACCTGCGGTTCCACTGGCGCCAAAGATAGCGATCTCATCGGCGCTGCCAGGCGGGGAGCTCGACAATGGCTGCACCTTACGGTCGTCTGGCAGGTTGGCGACTACACCCAACAGGTAGAACGCGATGAATAATACCAAAGGAATTATAATGATCGTACGTAAGCGAGGTAGCTTCATATTTTAAGAGAATAAAGGCTCCGGGTGGTATTGCCAAGTTAACTGGCCGATATTGGTAGAATCGGTGGATGAATACATACAAGCGTCATCGATTCTCGCCGACATAATCTCCTGCGCAGTCTGGCTCTGCTATCGTTTCAATCTGAGCCACCGAGATATCGAAGGTCTACTGGCGGAACATGCCATCTCCGTATCCAGAGAAGCGACTCGCCTATGGTGCATGAAGTTCGGAGCCATTTGTACCCGCCGCTTGAAGCGAAAGCACCAGGGCTTCGGCGATACCTTTTACATCGACGAAGTCTTCGGCAAGATCAACGGTAAGCGGCATTATTTGTGGAGAGCTGTAGGCCAGGAGAGCCTGTCCCACGAAGTGCTTCGCCTAAAAGCGCCTACTTTTGGTGGGTATGGCGAGGTTGTTGATGTGTATTTACAGGCTAGGCGAGATGGGGCTGCTGCGAAGCGATTCTTCAAGCGGCTATTGCGAAGTCATGGCAGTGAACACAGAAAGATCGTGACCGATTAGCTGCGAAGCTATGGCGTAGCGCATCGTAAACTGTTACCCGAGTGGAAGGTTTTTATGATCTGCCCGAGTTAATTTGCCAAAACCCTATCGAGATATTGAACCAATAGCGCGTTGTATTCTCGCTACCAGATCGATACGCGTTCTTGAGGTGTCAGATACAGTGCATCGTCGGTTTCAACACCGAATACTTCATACCAGCTATCCATATTCCTGACGATACCGTTCACTCGAAACTCGGCGGGCGAGTGCTGATCTGATTTCAGTAGATTCAACTCGGCTTCTTCTCGCCTCATGGTGCGCCACGACTGACCATAAGACAGGAAGAAGCGTTGTACCCCGGAATAGCCATCGAGCGCTGGCGCAACGCCTCCTTCCAGAGAGATTTCATACGCCCGCAACGCCACTTCTACGCCGCCCAGATCGCCGATGTTCTCCCCCATGGTAAAAGCGCCATCGACATAGTAGCCTGGTACAGCTTCATACTGGTCGAACTGCTCTCCGAGCCTCCCGATTCGAGCCTGAAATGCAGCCCTGTCGTCTTCAGTCCACCAATCGCGTTTCACGCCATTGGCATCGGACTTTGAACCCTGATCGTCGAATCCATGGCCCATTTCGTGCCCGATAATCGAACCTATCGCGCCGTAGTTTACGGCGTCGTCTGCGTTGGCATCGAAGTAGGGCGGCTCCAGAATGGCAGCGGGAAATACGATTTCATTGAAGCTTGGCAGGTAATAGGCGTTCACGGTCTGCGGCATCATGAACCATTCCTCGCGGTCCGTTTTATTGCCAAGTCGGTTGGCGTCATAGTCCTCGAAAAACTTGCGAACATTCCGCGTATTGTCAAACAAATCGTCCTTGTTGATTGAAATATCAGCCAGGTCCATCCACTTGTCCGGGTAGCCTATTTTGGCATTGAAAGCGGCGAGCTTGGCGAGCGCCTCTTGCTTGGTTTCATCCGACATCCAGTCCAGGGCTTCGATTCGCTCGCCATAGGCCTTGCGCAGGTTTTCAACGAGTACTGTCATTTTTGCCTTGGAACTTTCAGGAAAGTGTCGCTCAACGTAGATTTGCCCCAGTGCTTCCCCCAGTCCTGTTTTACTGGCCACACGCGACACGCCGCGCTTCCAGCGATCCAACTGCTGCTCGCTGCCATTGATTACTTTGCCCCAGAAATCGAAATTGGCTCTATCGATCTCCTGCGACAGTACACTCGCGTTATTACTGATCAGATGGTAGCTCAGGTAGACTTTCCAGGTATTCAGATCCTCGGTGTTGATCAGCTCGATCAATGGCGCCAATGTATCGGGATGGTTGACATTAACCTCAGTCAGCGTGGACATATTGCCTGCGTCTAAATAGGCCTGCCAATCGAAGTCCGCATGAGAGGTTTTCAGGTCTGCAACGGTCATGGGGTTATAGGTTTTATCCCGGTCGCGACGATCTGCGCGCTGCCATTGGTAGCCTGCAATACGTGTCTCGAGCGCCAGTATGTCGGCTGCCTTTTCGGCAGTCTTTTCGATCCCCGCAAAAGTCAGCATCCTTGCAATATGCGCAAGGTATTGCTCGCGAATTTTTACGAAGCGCTCAGTTTCATCCAGATAGTAGTCACGTTCCGGTAGGCCAAGCCCTCCAAGACCTATGTTGATATTGTAGCTGTCAGGGTTCTTCGGGTCGAAGCCCAGTCCCTGCATGATTGGGCTGACGCCCGAGATATAGTGTAGTTGGCCAAACTCACCGGCCAGTGCAGCATTGTTGTCGATGTGTGCGATGCGATCGAGATCGGGTTGCAAGGGGCTTATTCCCAGTTCGTCGAGGCGGTCTGTTGCCATCCAGCTGGCGTAGTAGTCGCCGACCTTCTGCTCGTTGCTTCCCGGTTCACCACTGCGTGCACCCAGTTCTTCTATGATGGCTCTTACGCGCTCCTGCGCGCGCTCATGAATCGCGAGCGATACGCCTGTGCTGGTGCGATCGGTTGGAATCTCGGTAGTCGAAAGCCAGGTGCCGTTCACAAAGCGAAAGAAGTCATCGCCGGGCTTTACCGAGAGGTCGCGGGCACTCAGGTCGACACCCCAGTCGCCGATACTGGCTTTGACGGATTCAGTAGCCGTGTCGGGTGTGGGGGTCGCTGTTGCTGGTGTTTTGGAGCTGCCGCCGTCAGAACAGGCGGTGCTGATCAGGCTGGCGGACAGAGCCAGAATGAGAGTCGCGCGCATGGTATGTATCCAGTCTTAAAAACGGCGATTATACGTGACCGGTTAGCTAATTGCCGTACTGACAAGTTAACTTATTTTTGCTGGAAAAGTGGGTGTTTAGAGCGAGTAAGTCCGAGAAAATTGGCTCAAAGTGGGTCCGATTGAAGTGTTTTCTGGTACTGGAGATCAATTTGTGTCGCACCAGCCCATGACCTTGAGTTAACTTGAACCTACGCCCCCGGCGCTCATTAGAGAATCCCGCTGCTCTCGCCATTGCGGTATCGCATCAATCTAAGTCATCGCCGGTGTGCCGGACCATTCATAGAAGATCTTTTGGCTAAGCACGGTAACACCGTCAGTTGCGAAGCGATCCGCCTTTGGTACCCAAAGCACTCGCTGCGCTTGTATGGTGTTCTTAGTCTTTTTTCAGGATGATTAGAAGACTCCGGGGAGGAGAGCCCAGGAAGGTCGTGACGGACAAGCTACGGAGCTATGGTGTAGCTCATTCAATCACTGCAGGAAGCGCAGGATTATTGCGTTCAGTGAATGGAGTAGGGCGGTCGCTTGAGACTTGGTGGAAGATTCCTGTAGTCTGGTGGAGTGAAGTTGTCAGAACCTGCCGGGATGCTCATATAATATATCCGCATACTGGCACACACTCAAGGAGTCACCCCATGCTACTGCATCCGAAAAATGAAACTTTTGAGCACCTCGATGCCGGATCTCGAGAGATCATGCTGAAAACCGTGGCCTTTTTTGAGAAAAAGGGCAAGAAACAGCTTAAGTACGACGATCATGAGCGGGTCTGGTATGCTGATTTCCTGGAATTCGTGAAGAAGGAAAAGATATTCGCGACCCTGCTTACCCCTGCGCCTTACGGCGACGGCGACAAGCGCTGGGACACTTTCAGAAACTGCGCGTTTAACGAGATCCTGGGTTTTTACGGACTACAGTACTGGTATACCTGGCAGGTTACCATTCTCGGTCTGGGGCCGATCTGGATGGGGGGTAACGAGAAGGTTAAAGAAAGGGCCGCCGCACTCCTGGATGATGGCGGCATTTTCGCGTTCGGTCTTAGTGAGCAGGCCCATGGTGCCGATCTTTACTCCTCCGAAATGGCCGTAACACCACTCGCAGAGGGGCAATATGTAGCCGATGGCAGCAAGTATTATATTGGCAATGCTAATAAGGCCGCGCTGGTGTCAACCTTTGGCAAGAACTCGAAAACCGGAGATTTTGTTTTCTTTGTCGTCGAGAGCCATCACGACAACTACGAATGCGTCAAAAATGTTGTCAACTCCCAGAATTACGTTGCCCATTACACCCTGCACAACTACCCGCTGACCGATGACGACATCCTGAGCACCGGGCAGGATGCCTGGGACAGCTCTCTCAACACGGTAAACGTGGGTAAATACAATCTCGGTTGGGCATCTATCGGCATTTGCTCGCATGCCTTTTACGAAGCCATTACGCATGCCGCCAACCGCAAACTGTTCGATCACAGCGTCACTGACTTCACCCATGTCCAGCAGTTCTTCGTGGACGCCTGGACCCGACTGGTGGCCATGAGGATGTTTGCCCAGCGGGCCTCCGATTATATGCGGTCCGCCTCCGTAGAGGACCGGCGTTACCTGCTTTACAATCCTATGGTAAAAATGAAGGTTACCACTCAGGGTGAAGAGGTCATCAACCTGTTGTGGGACGTTATTGCGGCCAAGGGTTTTGAAAAGGATATGTACTTTGAAATGGCCGCACGGGACATTCGGGCATTGCCAAAGCTTGAGGGCACCGTGCATGTCAATATGGCCCTGATCATCAAATTCATGGCCAATTACTTTTTTAATCCTGCGCCATTTGAGGAAGTCCCCAAAAAAGATGATCCGATCAATGATGATTTTCTTTTTGCCCAGGGTGCCACCAGGGGACTAGGGAAAATTCAGTTTCACGATAGCGCCCTGGCCTACAACAGCATGGACCTGCCCAACCTCAATGTTTTTAAGGAACAGATTGAAGTACTCAAGGAGTTGTTGCTAACGGCGGCTCCGAGTAAGGAGCAGGCCGAAGATATCGACTTTCTCCTCAATTTGGGTGAGCTGTTCACTCTGGTCGCATATGGCCAGCTGCTTATTGAGAAAGCGAAAATTGAGGCAGTGGAAGAAGACATTATGGACCAGATTTTCGACTTTATGGTCAGGGACTTTTCAAAGTTTGCCCTGCAGCTTTATTCAAAAACCGGGGCCACCGATGAACAGATGGCCTTGTGTATGAAAATGATCAAGAAATCGGTGAAAGATCCGGAGCGCTTCAACCGGGTGTGGGAAAAGCATATATCTGGCTTGAATGGCGCTTACGAAATGAACTCTTGATGTCAATTGTGCGCTGTGGAAATTAATTTGTCGATGCTGTCGTAGAGCTTAAAGATCCTGTAACACCAGAAACCGGTCGCAAAGTGAGTTAAA
>JBALVO010000123.1:0-11023 GCA_036961445.1 Halioglobus sp. | reverse complement strand
CCGCCGCACCTGACACCCCACACGGCTGAGCCACCGACCGGCGGTCACAACAACCTCGCGGAAGCGGCGACCAACCCGATTGCCAACCTGATGCAGATGCAAGTGCAGGACACTTACAACTTCGAGAATCACAACTCCAGTGGTTATAGCAATGTCGCAACGCTACAGTCGGTGATTCCGGTCAACCTGTCCTCGGAGGCGGTCCCGCTGCTGATTACCCGGACCACCTTGCCCTTTGTCACCACGCCCGATCTGGGCGCGCCTGCTAATCGAAAGAACGGCGTTGGTGATACCAATTTCCTGAGCCTGTTTTCGCCCCGGCTGCAAACCAAAGGTGTGCAGGTCGGACTGGGATTCAATAGTGTGATACCGACCGCGGGCGACAATGAGTTCACCGGCAGTGGCAAGTGGCAGGTTGGCCCCAGTGCGCTGTATATCAATATGCAGACGCCGGGTTTGCAGTGGGGTGTGTTTGCCTACCAGCTTTGGGATTTTGCCGATGGCAGCAACGGTTCTGACCGCGGTGATGTCAGCGCGCTTTCCCTGCAGCCGTTTATTACCAAGCATTTAAAAGGCGGCTGGTATATCGGTACGCCTGATACGCCCCAGACCTACAATTTCAAGAGTGACAAGTGGACCTGGGCGCTGGGCGGTCAGGTGGGTCGGGTCATGAAGCTAGGCAAGCAGCCGGTAAAATTGTTTGGCGAGGTGCTGTACAACCCGGAAGATGACAACGGCCCGAATGCTGAATGGTCAGTCAAGGCGAACATCACCTTCCTGCTGCCCAAGTAAGGCGAGAGAATAGCCCCGACCCAGGATCTGGCGGACCGCTTCGTCTTTGAATTCCGGTGAATATCGCTGGTTACTCATAGACTTCCTCCTATGCTCATAGAATAGGCTAGAAGTGTCTAGTAAACCGGGTAAAGTCCAGATAGGCGAAAGGGGTAGTTCCCCCTCCTCGCAAACGAATGTCCGCTCCTGGTAAAAGCGGACGTACAAAAAATCGACCATAGAATTTTTACTATCAATTTCAAAACCCGTGCGCGGGGGTACGCCACTGAATACCAGTTTCAGTTCCACCGATATAGTTTCTTTTGCCATGCACTAGCACATTGTATAAAACCCGCCGTGGGACACTTCTGGGACACTTGACCACGACAAACTACAACAACCGGGGATTATCAAACTACCCTACTCCCACCTTAACTCATTGATTCTAAATGGAAGTCTTTGTCGCCAGTAGTTGTGGGTTATCCGTTGCTGCCGACTCATAATCGGATGCTCTAAAGCTCGAGGAATTTTGGGCCCATCATCTTCTATAAATTTCATAGACTTACAAATCGTTAGAGAGTCCGACTATGGGTGTAGACTGATAGGCCAGAGTCGGCGGTTGTAGCACGGTGTCTGTGATCCGCTATTGCCATAGGCTGGGGAGATTTGGGCTAGCGAATTTGAAAAGCTTGGGGAGTGGTTGGAGCTGGCGGGGGCTGCGATGTAGCCAGCTCCAACCAAAGGATCATCGATAGTGCCCTGGCCATACTTTTTCAGATGTTACTGCCGAATACTTTCTTTAGTAACTCAGAGGAACGGGCAACTGGATCCTCTCTAATACGCCTTTCTTCCTGTGCAACTATTTCAAACAGTCCGTTTAATGCTTCATCGGTCACATATTCATCTACGTCCACCGATTTCGGCTGCAGGAAGCTACTATAGCTATCAAGTTGTTTCATTATATCCTTGTAGGTTGAGGTCACACCTGTACTTGAGGTAGTTTCCTGCACAATCGGTAGGAACTGTTCCCGCAAGGCGGCCTCGCTGTGTTTCCGAAAATATTGGGTAGCGGCGTCTTCAGGTCCATGGAGAATGCCCTCTGCATCTTTGATGGTCATTTTCTCAATCGCACTCTGAAATTGCTCAAACGCTACGGGTACCGCTTGTTCCGCCGCGCGATTCATGGTGGTAACGAATTCATCTGCCATATCTTCCTGGCCAGCCTGCCGCAGGCCTTTTTCGATCCATGAGAGTTCTTCCGGCATAGGGATCCTGACCGCGGGGTTCTCGAGATAGCCCCCCTCCTGGCCTAACGCGTTCACAGCTATTTCGGTGGCGGTATTCAAGGCCTCCTTGAGGCCTGCGACCATTTCCTCTGTTGATACTCCAGTGACATCGGCCGCACCAGTGATGGAGAGGGTTTCTTTGGCGCTTTCTGGAAGTTCATTTAGCAAGTCTTTCCAGTCTGCTTGTGCACCGATCGCGATGCTCGTGAAGAGTATTACCAGGATTGCTTTAGATATTTTCATCGCAACGCGCCTCACCAAGACATGGAACCATCAGCATAGTCCTTAATGAGAAGAAATTGGAACCGCTCAATGGTTTGGTAAAAATCGACGCGTATTTTTGGCTAAATCTATGACGGTATTGGCAAATCATCTGCACAGAGTTGCTGGAGTCGGCGGATGTCTGCCATTTACGGTAGACTCAACCGTTATCCTCTATACTTGGGATTTATAATGCACCATAGGAATACAGCGATGGGACCATCGAAAAACTCCTTTAACACCCGCTCCACACTGACAGTGGACGGCAAAACTTATCAGTATTACGCAATCAATGGTGGCGATCTATCCGCGCATGTTAGCGTCGCGCGCCTACCGGTGTGTACCAAAATACTGCTGGAGAACCTGCTGCGTCATGAAGACGGCATCAGCTGCTCGCGCGAAGATATTGAGGTACTGGCGGCCAGTAATGGACGTGGTAGCGACCAGGAAATCGCCTATCACCCAACGCGGGTGCTGATGCAGGACTTTACCGGCGTCCCGGCCGTGGTGGACCTGGCGGCTATGCGCGACGCCCTTGTACAGCGCGGTGTCGACCCCCAGAAGATCAATCCGCTGTCACCGGTAGACCTGGTAATCGATCACTCGGTGAGTATCGACAAGTTCGCCACCGACAGTGCCTTCGAGCAGAACGTTGCGATGGAGATGCAGCGCAATTTTGAGCGCTACCAGTTCCTGAAATGGGGCCAGGGTGCCTTCAACGACTTCCAGGTAGTGCCCCCGGGCACCGGTATCTGCCACCAGGTTAACCTTGAATACCTCGCCCAGGTGGTATGGCAGCAAAACACCGATGACGGCCCTATCGCATGCCCCGACACCCTGGTAGGAACAGACAGCCATACCACCATGATCAATGGCCTGGGCGTACTGGGCTGGGGGGTTGGCGGTATCGAGGCAGAAGCGGCCATGCTGGGGCAGCCAATCTCGATGCTCATACCTGACGTCGTGGGTTTTGAGCTGACCGGACAAATGCGTGAGGGCATTACCGCCACCGACCTGGTATTACAGGTGGTGCAAATGCTGCGCTCCCATGGCGTGGTCGGCAAGTTTGTGGAGTTTTTCGGCAGTGGGCTGGATCAACTTCCGCTGGCAGATCGCGCCACCATCGCCAATATGGCTCCAGAATATGGCGCCACCTGCGGATTCTTTCCGGTGGACGCCCAGACGCTGACCTACCTCAAGCTCACCGGCCGCGATCCGCATATCATTGCCCGGGTCGAGTCCTATTGCAAGGCGCAGGGCATGTGGCGCGACGAGCACTACACACCGCCCGAATTTGCGGCCACGCTAACGCTTGATATGTCCACGGTCGAGCCCAATCTGGCGGGGCCCAAACGCCCACAGGATCGGGTCGCCGTGCGAGAATTGCGCTCGGCAACTGACCAATTCATTGACCTGGACGGTAAATCCGAGCAACGCGACACTCCGTTCCCGCTGGAACACAGCGAAGAACCCATGCATCACGGCGATGTGGTGATCGCCGCCATTACCTCCTGCACCAACACATCGAACCCCGCAGTAATGGTGGGGGCCGGGCTGGTGGCTGAGAAGGCACTGGCACGTGGCCTGCAACGCAAGCCCTGGGTAAAGTCCTCGCTGGCACCCGGATCAAAAGTTGTGACTGACTACCTGACAAAGGCCGGGCTACAGAAATCGCTGGATGACCTGGGTTTCAATCTGGTGGGCTACGGCTGCACCACCTGCATCGGCAACTCAGGCCCCCTGCCAGCGGCGGTGACGGACACCGTTACCAAGAATGACCTTGTTGCCTGCGCAGTCCTGTCCGGCAATCGCAATTTTGAGGGTCGTATCCACCCACTGGTAAAGGCTAACTGGCTGGCTTCCCCGCCATTGGTAGTGGCCTATGCCCTGGCGGGAACCACTCGTATTGACCTGAGCCAGGATGCCTTGGGTACGGATAAAAATGGAGAGCCCGTATACCTGCGGGATATCTGGCCCAGTAATGCAGAGATCGCTGAGGTGGTGCAGAGCGTCGACAGCGACATGTTCAGGAAAGAATACGGCGCTGTATTTGACGGCGACGATAGCTGGCAGAACATTGAGGTCAGTGGTGGCGCCACCTATGCGTTCTCTGAGGACTCTACATATATTCAACTGCCGCCGTTTTTCGAGGAGCAATACCAGGGCAACCGGCAGAATATCCTGGCCGCGCCGATGCTCGCCATGCTGGGGGACTCTGTCACCACGGATCACATTTCCCCGGCGGGTGCCATACCTCTGGATAGCCCTGCAGCCCAGTATCTGCGCCACCACGGTGTCACTGAAAGTGACTTCAATTCCTACGGTTCGCGGCGGGGCAATCACCAGGTGATGATGCGGGGTACCTTCGGCAATATCCGTATCCGCAATGAGATGACACCAGAGCTGGAGGGAGGCTATACCCTTGCGCACGGCCAGACCAAGCCACAGTTCATTTACGATGCCGCCATGGATTATGTCACCGGGGGTATAAGCACCGTTGTGGTCGGCGGCAGGGAATACGGTACGGGTTCCAGCCGTGACTGGGCTGCCAAAGGTACTCTATTGCTGGGTGTCAAAGCCGTCATTGTTGAAAGCTTTGAACGCATCCACCGCTCCAACCTGGTTGGCATGGGTGTACTGCCCCTGCAATTCATGCCAGGCGAAACGCGCAAGACGCTGGAGCTAAAAGGAGACGAGACTTTCGATATCCTGGATCTGGATGGGGAACTTGAGCCAAAACAACTACTGCCAGCCGTGGTTCACTACCCGGACGGGAAACAACGCGAAATACAATTGCAATCCAGAATCGATACCCTGGTAGAAGTTGAATACTACCGGGCCGGAGGCGTGCTCACTCACGTCCTCAATCGCATCACCCAGGAGGCCTGACAGTGGCAGTGTGTCATGGCTGAGTTTCGCACCGAAGAAGATAGCCTGGATGAGGTAAGTGTCCCTGCCCACGCATTGTACGGGGCGCAAGCGCAACGGGCCGTAGAAAACTTCCACATCAGCGGCATTCCCTTGCCCGGCGGATTCATCTCCAGTCCGGGCATGATCAAGGCCGCTTTCGCGCGAGCCAATGCCGATTTGGGGTACTGGCAAGTTAAACATCAATCACTTCACCATACCCACCAAAAGTAGGCGCTTTTAGGCGAAGCACTTCGTGGGGCAGGCTCTCCTGGTCTACGGCCCGCCACAGGTAATACTGTTTACCGTTGATCTGAATGGTCCGGCACACCGGCGAAGACTTCATCAATGAAGAACGTATCGCCATAGCCTCGGCACCCAAAGCACTCGCGTTGCTCGCGGGGCAGGCTCTGCTTTCGTTTCAATCTACGAGCATATAGCGCGCCGAACTTGATGCACCAGAGACGGATTGACTCATGGCTTACAGTGATACCTCTGCGTCGATTCTACCAACTTTGACTAGTTAATTTAGCGGTACCGCTACAAGGTTTAGCTAGCTTGCCAAAACCAATCTATAATACTTTGACGGCGCACAAAAAAATTCGAAGCGACTGATATTCGACTACTTCAATTTCAATTGAGCAAGGAACGGAGGCCGGCGATGGATGGTTTTATTGGTAGGCGTATCTTATCTTTATTCGGCTAATGATAAGGCCTTTGATATTGGCTTACCTGGTTATCGTTCCCTTCGCTCATTCGTCATTTCTCTTCGAGGATGACGCTGTGCTGAATGTTCAGCTTGAGGGTCCCCTTAAAACCATTTTTGGAGATATGAAAAAAGAGCGGGAAGAGCCCTTTGTGCTCACGATTGATGGGGTCGCCCACCCTGTGTGGGTAAGTGCCCGGGGAAATAGCAGAAAGCGTTTTTGCGCATTCCCCCCATTACGATTGAGGTTTGAAGAGACAGATACGAAAACGTCACTAATCAGTAGTCACAATATGTTACGGCTTGTCACCCATTGCAATAAATCCAAGGCCGCAGAAGAGAACGCAATAAAAGAATTTATAGCCTATCGCATACTCAATCTAGTAACCCGGGCGAGCTACGGAGTGCGGTTGTTGCACATTACCTATATTGACACCAGTAGTCCTCGTAATGAAATAAAACTTGTTCGATATGGCTTTTTAACTGAACCGGAGCAGGATTTAGCTCAGCGCATGGAGGGCAAAATTCGCCGCCAGTTATCTGTTAAGCGAAGCTCGTTAAATCTTGACCACTCTGCACTGGTTTACGTTTTTCAGTACCTCATTGGCAACACCGACTGGTCATTGGTTAAACCAGATGACGAAGAAATCTGTTGCCACAATGGTCAGCTTATTCTCCGCGACTCCGAACTCTACTACGTTCCATATGATTTCGACCTGGCGGGACTGGTCGATGCACATTACGCGAAACCAGATCGAACGTTGCGTATCAGGCACGTTACACAGCGACTTTACCGCGGCTTATGCGTTCCAAAAGGTGATCTACAGGCGGCGGTGAAAGAGCTAAAGAGCCAGCGGACAGAAATTATCGATTTGCTTGATCAAGTACCGGGCCTGTCTTCTCGGGAGGTGGAAAAGCAAACCCGTTTCCTGGATAGTTTTTTTGTTGAAGCCGACGAAGAAGATAAGTTGATTGATGAGTTTGTGGCCGAATGCCACTAACCTTCGAGGTGATAGCGGCGGTACCTGCCAAAAAGGGGTACTGACAAGTTAACTCAACAAGGCGATGGATATCTATCACCAGATCTCAGGCAACCGCCCTACCCCGTTCTGTAAACGCACTGACCCTGGGGTCCCTATAATGCTGTGGCCAATGCGGTTTCATTGCCAATGCTGGTATTGGAGTCTAGGATGATCAAAGAGAGTAAATACTGTTACCCAAGTGCTGTAGAGGTATCCCATGACTTATCTGTCGCGCCTACGCTGCATGGTTCCTGCGCTCGCAACGGTGCTGTTATTCAGCACGCCATCGCCGGCACAAGATACGCTGCACTACACTATCGGCACAGGCAGTGAGGGTGCCACCTTCTATCCACTGATGAAGACGCTCTGTACGCGCATCGAGCAAAAAAAAGTTGGTTTTACCTGTGAAGCGGTATCGACCCCCGGTTCTATCTATAACCTCAACGCGATCGCTAATGGCGAAATTGCCCTGGGCTTGAGCCAATTAGCTCTGCAGTATCAATCGTACTGGGGGTTGGATCCATTCCAGGGTGAGAATGGGCGTATTGCCACGGTTGCCCCCCTTCACCAGGAGGTATTCATACTTGCGGTAAATCCGGACTCTAATATAAAAAGCTTTGCGGACGCCAGGCGCAAGCGGGTCAACATAGGCAATCAGGGATCAGGAAGTCGCGTCCTTATCGAGCAACTCATTGGCTATAAAGGCTGGCAGCTTGAGGACTTCGAAATTTACAGTGAGAAAAGTTCAGAACTGCCCCGGTTATTATGCAACGCAGAGATTGACGCGGCGATCTACTCCACCGGTCATCCGAATGCCATATATGCAAAGATGATACGGGAGTGTGGGGTAGAGCTTATCGATCTATGGGATGAAGACATCGCCCGCTTCGTCAGCGAAAACTGGCGGTTTGTACCGGCGAAGATCAGGGCAAACACCTATCCGTCAATCACATCAGACAAGAGCGGTCCGGGCGTACAGGTGGTGCTCTCAGCGAACAAGGAAATATCCCGCCACCATATTTACCAGATAGTACAGACGCTGGTGGAGGACTCAGAGGCATTAGCCCGGCAGGCGCCGGTCTTCGGTTCCATTGATGCTACCCGCTACCCACTGGAAAATGTGGCACCCTATCACCGGGGAGCGCAGGACTACTACCAGGAAATTATCTCACACGCGGTGCAGCAGCGGGCGACGTCGGGAATGATCTACTAAGCCGGCTCCGGGTGATTGGATCAGTTTTTCCGATACTGACAAGTTAACTTAGTTTTACTCGAAAGTGGAAAATCACAGCATAAAAATTACAAGTAATACTCAAAGTGGGGCCTGATGAAATAATTCCGGTCAATTGAGAGCAGTTTTTCTTAGTGCCAGCCCATAACCTCAAGTTACTTGTCAGTACCCTGCAATATGCTGCCGTCCTGTTGTATGCTTGCACCGGGTTTTTATCTGGGAGACTTATCATGGACTCATATCAGTTGGGCACCATGGTCATTGAAGATATTCCAATGTACCAGGCTCAAACCGAGCTCTATTACACTGCTTGAGCTAATCAGAGAGAGTCTATTCTTGCCTTCACACAGTTGCTTTTTGCCTACCTCATTGCAACTTACCTGGTCGCATCAAAGCTAACCAGGGTGCATGCCTGGGTGTGTAACGTGTTGTATTTGTATCTAATGTACGGATTTACTGGCGACGTGATTCGAGCAGTACGCTCCATGGAGTTGGCCAAAGATACGTTAGAGATAATGCGGGTCAATCTAGTGGAACCCAATGCATTGCAAAGGATATTCGATGACCGGCTCATCATCGTGCTGAATGCGGGTGGAGTGTATCTCACCGTGGCTGCTTCCATTTTCTTTTTCTGGAGCATGCGCCGCAGTTGAAGTAGAAGAAAGATAAATGGGGTGTCATGAGCAGATTTTCTACAACAGCGATATCGAGGGTCGGTTCTGTTAAGTTAAGTATTTGAGATGAGGTAAATCCAGCTGGTGGTAATCAGGCTACCGCCCTACTCCATTCAGCAAGAGCACTTACCCTTAGATTCCGATAGTGTTTCGCGCTGACCAAGTGCCTACCCAAATTGAATAGATTCGATACAGCAGCATACGCACCTAGGAATCGCCGAGCCTGCCCAACTGACTTAAATTTTCTCATCCCTCGCTCTCGCACTCTGGTAGCTTCATGCGATTGCTCTGCCCGGTTATTCTCATACTATTTCGAACTGTGGATCGTCTCGGGAATCAGTTCCCGAGAGCCTGCCACGCTTCACCGGGTATGAGCAACGCCATAGCCTCCATGCTTTCGTTTAAAGCGACGGGTCTATATTGCTCCGAACTTGATACAGAGCCTGCCCCATGAGCGCAGCAAGTGCTTTGGGTACCATAGGCGGATTGCTTCGCGGCTGACGATAATGCCTCGTTCAGCAAGCAGGTCTTCAATATCCCGATGGCTAAGATTGAAACGGTAGTACAGCCAGACAGTATAGGAAATGATATCGGGTAGGAATCGGTGGCGTTTGTACGTACTCATAAGCCGATTCTAATAATTCCGAACAGTTAAATTGGCAGTACCCGCGAAAGTGAAAAACCGTTAGCATCGCCGCGCCCAGCAAGTATTATTGGCGAATTGCACGCTGTGGGATATGATTTGATAACTTGGATAATATAAGGCCTGATCAGTGATAGACCGCTCATCAATCAAAAAAGCACTATTGGAAATCTTTTCAATTGTACTGGCTGTTCTTCTTGCACTCGGTGTTAGCGAGTGGCAGGAAGACCGGCGCGATTCCAAGCTCGCCGCTATCGCACTGGAAAATGTGCGAACGGAACTGGAGTCTAATAGAACGACCCTGGAGACCATTCACCAGAACAACACGAAGACCATCGAAGCTGCCAAATTGGATGACGAGTCGGAGCAAGACGATGAAGACCAGAAGTTTATTCCCGGGATACAGGTGAGGTCCGCTGCCTGGAATGCCTTTCTCTCCGCCGGCATCTCCAATTATGTGGATTATGATTTGGTTGTGGCTCTGTCCAATGCCTACGCCATCCAGGGCGTTTACAAGCAAACAGGGTTGAGTCTGGTAGAGGCTTCCATGAGCATATCTGCAATGGCAACCGTCCAAAAAGTTGACGTTGATTCGCAGAGCTTTCAGGACCAATTTATGAGCTACTTCGAAATGATCCTGAGAATGGAGACGGCGCTGCTTGAAGGCTACAGTAATGTGCTGGTCTTGATCGATGAGAAGAAAGAAAAATGAAATCTCTAAGGATTGTTCAGATGGTTTTTTTTAAATCGCCACAAACCACCCAATAACCCGTCACACCCGTCGTACCCGTCTCCAACCCGACGAGGTCGACAAAGCCGACGCAGGCCATACCCCTTCAAGGCCTCGAAGCACGAGGCTTGCGTCGACCGCGTCAACTACGTCGGGTAGGTCTTGAGTTTTTTTTGCCCCCGGTGTGGTCATGTATGGTACAAATATTCGAACGCACTCACCGCACAAGATTAGGATCTGGTATTATCGACAACTTACGAAAATGCATTGAACAGAGCAAATAGCCGAGTAGCAGCCCTCGATGGCAGAAAAGATTCCCGAGTCGCAATTATCCGAGATCGAAGCCGTCACCCTGGGACATTATGAGAACAATGCCTCGTCTTTCTGGCGGGGGACGAAAGATCACGATGTCACTCAAAATTATGATAGGTTCCTCAGTCAATTTCCTGAAGGGCGCGCGCTCGATATCCTCGATTTTGGCTGCGGTCCGGGTCGCGACCTGGGCTATTTTCAATCTCTGGGTCATCGGCCGGTCGGACTGGACGGCAGTGAAGCCTTTTGCAACTTGGCGCAGACGAATAGTGACTGTCCGGTTCTGCATCAGCAGTTCCTGTCGCTGAATTTGCCCGATAAGGCATTCGATGGTGTCTTCGCCAATGCCTCGCTATTCCACATTCCAGGTCAGGAACTGCCGCGGGTTCTGAGGGAGCTGCACAGTACGCTGCGCCCGAAGGGGGTATTGTTTTCATCCAACCCACGCGGCAATAGCGAGGGCTGGTCTGGTCAGCGCTA
>JBALVO010000122.1:0-11339 GCA_036961445.1 Halioglobus sp. | reverse complement strand
GCGGATGTTCTGACCTGCAACGACGAAGTGGTTTTTTCGTCGGTGGTGATAGGCCGGGTGCTGGCCCTGCGGCCCAACGATATTAATCGCCACCAGACGAGTTGGAGCCTGTTGCGGGGCGCTCTTAAAGGACTGGGCAAAATGCGTCTTGGTTCTTACCAGGTAACCACCGGCAAGGAGCGAGAAATTCAGTTAGCGGCGCTGGGCCTGGTTGCTCTTGGACAAACCCAGAGCACACTGGTGGAGCGCAGTTTTTCGGAAGACTTGAGTCTCTCTGACGGGCGATTGTCGGTGTTGGCACTGGCGCCGCGCAGCGTGATCAGTTATCTGTGGTTCATACTGCGGCTGCTTTGGCCGCAGAAAATCAGTTTGTCGCAATTGCCTGGCTCACTGGGCTTGATCCAGAGTGACCGGATACATGTAGTGGCACCGCAAGGTGCTGAGTACTTGCTCGATGGCAAACCGGTGCACTCCTCTGAAATTGAACTGCGGGTGTTGCCAGAGCGTTTGCGACTGTTGCCCGGGCCCGCTCTGGTGCCACGTCAGGAGGAACAGAAGTCCAGTGACAAGGAAACCGTAAGGCTTAATAACATTCCCACCGATGATGCCGCGCGGCCATTGGTTGCCAGGAAGCTGCCGCTGTTCAGTCATGCCGCCGAGGAAGATTATCGGGAACTGTTTGTGGCACTGCGCGACAAGGCCAGTGCGTCCTCGTCTTACCAGGTGCTTATGGTGTTGAGCGTTTTGCTCGCATTGAGTGGGCTTTACGCCAATTCAGCGCCGGTTATTATCGGAGCGATGATCCTGGCACCCCTGATGTCCCCGGTTGTCTCGCTGGCCATGGGACTGGCTCGCACCGAAGCAAACCTTATCCGCAGGTCGCTGAAAACACTGTTGGTTGGCATTAGTTGGGGGCTCGCCTGTGGCATAATTTTGGCCTGGGTTATGCCGCTGGAAGTGCCTACTGCAGAGATGCAGGCGCGTATGTCACCTACCTTGCTGGATCTATTGATTGCTGTTATCTCTGGCATTGCCGGAGCCTATGCCCATGCCAAGGAGGAGATCGCCAAGAGCCTGGCGGGCGTGGCTATTGCTGTAGCGCTGGTGCCACCGCTATCCGTGGCTGGTATCGGGCTTGGCTGGGCAGACTGGGGAATGGCCGGTGGCGCTTTGCTATTACTTATTACCAACCTGGTAGGTATCGCCCTGGCCGCGAGCGCCACGTTCCTGGTATTGGGTTTTGCTCCGTTCAAGAGAGCGCGTACCGGGCTTGGTATCACGCTGCTAATAATGGTGGTAATTAGTGCGCCGCTGTATGTGGCCTTTATCAAGCTGGTGCACAAAGATCGCATACTGGAACAAATCTATGCACAGGTGCCGCAGGGGCTGGTGGAATTGTCCGGTATGGTGGTGGGGGTGACGGATATTCGTGTAGTGGTGGGTGATCCTTACCTGGTGCGGGTTGTGCTGAGTTCTCCCGAGCGTCTGAATGAAACACATGTGGACGAACTCAAAAAACGCTTTAGCGACAACATAGGAGAGCCGATCGTACTGGAGGCGCAACTGAATGTCCGCCGCTAAACCGATCAGCGAATCGCTGGGCTGCGGCATCACCTGCATAGATGCCAACTATATCCGTCATGGTCTGGCCTGCTTTTACCTGATGGAGCAGGACGGTGAATGCGCGATTATAGAAACGGGTACGGCGCACAGTGTTGCCAACCTGCAGCAGGTGATCGCGGCCAAAGGGATTACTGCGGAGCAGGTGCGCTACGTTATTCCCACACATGTACACCTGGATCACGCCGGCGGTGCCGGCGCCATGATGGCGGCTTTTCCCCATGCCACTTTGCTGATACATCCGCGCGGCGCGCGGCATATGGCCGACCCTGCGCGGCTGATTGCCAGTTCGCAGGAGGTGTATGGGCCGCAACAGTTTCAGAAGTTGTATGGAGAGATCCAGCCCATACCGCACAGTCGTATCCAGGAAATGGAGGATGGCCAGGCCGTTAGTCTGGCAGGTCGCCGCCTGGAATTTCGCCATACCCGTGGCCATGCTGATCATCATTTTTGTGTCTGGGATGAGCTGAGTCAGGGTTGGTTCAGTGGCGATATGTTTGGCATCAGTTATCCGTGGTTGCGCTTTGCCAGTGGCGATTTTCTGTTGCCCACCACCACACCAACGCAATTTTCCCCGCAAGCCTTTCTGGCCTCACTTGAAACGCTCGCCAGTTACCAGCCGCAGCGTGTGTATCTCACTCATTATGGCGAGCTGGCCTATAGCAATGAACTGGCGAACACGTTGGGGCAGCAGGTGAAGGCATACCGCGACTTGGCAACAACCTGCCAGGGCGACAAAGTGGCGCTGGAACAGGTGTTAACAGACTACACCCTGAAACTGATGCAAGAGCTGGATACCGGCAGGTCGAACGCGGAATTACGCGAGCTGCTGGCGTTTGACATGGACCTCAATGCCCAGGGTTTGCAGGTGTGGTTGCAACGTGGTGCGCTTGCTTGCTGAAGCCAGCCTGACATTTACGACTTGGCCTGGCGTTGTGCCAGTTCCTGCTCAATATGCGGCTGGTTTCGTGCATTCGCGTGAACAGGATCAGGGACTCAGCAATAGCGAAATACTCACGCTTATCGGTGCTCGGCTTCAACAAAGCGGGTAAACTCTCGCACATGAAAATTCTCCTGGTTGATGATCATGCGTTGTTTCGCGAGGGCGTATGCCTCCTGCTGCGCGAGCTGGCTGAAGATGTCCGTGTTATTGAGGCTGGCGATTCAGAGTCCGCTTTTGCGGCGCTAGCTGAACATCAGGATCTGGACTTTATGTTGTTGGATCTCAAAATCCCCGGCGCAGACGGATTTTCCATCCTTGAGTCGACCAACAAACGATATCCAACCGTGCCGATAGCTATTTTGTCGGCGTCCGTTCGGCAGGAGGATGTGGACAGGGTTATGGCAACCTCTGCGATGGGTTATATACACAAGAATATCAGCAGCAAGGTGATGTTGGGGGCGATACGTTTGATGTTGGCAGGTGGCCTTTATACTCCGCCAGCGGCCACACTGTTCGGGGATGCCGTGGGGCGCGGTGGTGATAGTACCTTAACCACGCGCCAGTTCGAGGTTCTGGCCGTGTTGGTAAGCGGCGCTTCGAATAAGCAGATCGCTGCGCAACTGGGCATAGCCGAGGCGACCATTAAAATGCACGTTACCGCTATACTCAAAATACTGGGAGTAAAGAACCGCACACAAGCTGCACTGGTCGGTGCGGCGTTTGTCTAGTGGGGCGCGGCTCTAACCAGGGCTCGACTTTTTTGGCCTGGCAAGCTGCGCAAGAAAGCTCTGATTTTCGCCGCTGATACAGGTTTGTGCAGTGCCTGATGCCCGCTGGATTTCAGTTCAATCAGTAGGGCTTTCTCGGTATCGCCGGTAACAATGAGCGCAGGAATATTAGGGCCACAGGCAATATGAATAGCGTCAATGGCTTCAAGGCCAGTGTGATTATCACGCAAACGGAAATCACAGATAATACCATCTGGCGGTTTTTGGTAAGCACTGAGCTTGGCAATCGCATCTGCCTGGTTTTCACTAATTACTAGTTCGCAGCCCCAGAGGCTTAGCAACTGTTGCATCCCGTCACGAACGCTTTCGTCATCGTCTATTACCACAATCAATGGCTGCGAATGTAACGATGTGCTGGCCGAGGACGGTGTGGCTGCGCTCATCTGAGTCGCTGTCCCGGTGGCTTTATCGACCGTGACGGAAAAGGTCGAACCGTGTCCGGGCTTTGACGTCACCTCAATGTCATGCCCCAACTGGTCGGCAGCACGTTGCACAATGGCAAGCCCAAGCCCCAGCCCTTTTTGGCGATCTCTCTCAGGGTTTCCGAGCTGATAGTACTCTTCGAAAATGGTGTTCTGGTCGTCAAGGACGATGCCGACTCCAGTATCTCTGACGCCGATCTTTACGCAGTTATGGTGTGGCATGCAGTGCACGGTAATGCCACCCGTCTTTGTGTAGCGGATGGCATTAGAGATGTAGTTGCGCAGTATTTGCTGCAGCAAGATAGGATCGCTGTGTACATCGAAGGATTCCAGCGGCCAACTAATCGTTAGGTTTTTTTCAGTAGCCTGTGGCTCAAACTCGTGCGCCAGTGTCTCCAATATTGCTGTTAGCGAAAAGTCTGTCTTGTGAATATCGACAGTGCCCGCATCGAGTTTTGATATGTCGAGTAAGGCGTCAAAAAGGCTTTGTAATGCTTCAGCGGACCGTTTGATCTGATGGATGATTTTTCGGTGATCCGCTGCAGTGATGCGCTCTTCGAGCGCAGATGTAAATAAAGTTAAGGCATACAGTGGTTGGCGCAGGTCGTGGCTGGCCGTCGCCAGAAAGCTTGATTTGGCCATATTAGCTCTTTCGGCCTCAGCTTTCTGTACCTGCAGTTGATCAATGAGTTCCAGATTCTCAAAACGAAGAGCCATCGTGCTGGTGAGACTCCTGTTAATTTTGATATTAAACAGGGTCTGCGCTATCAGAAATATCAAAGTCAGAGCACCAAGCGCGATATGAATGCTGTCTCCAGTTAGAAACAAGTGGATCGTAATCGGCGCTAACATAGCGGGTACGAAGGCAAAGTATGCGGGCAGGTAGATACTCAGTGAGAAGGCCGATCCGCCAGCCATGGCAAGCAGGCTCAGCAGAATAAGCAACTGATAGTCCAGTTGGCCGGGTACGAACATGATCAGTCCCCCGGTTCCCCAGATAATGCCGGCTGAGGCGCTTCCCAGAATGAGAAAGGCCTGGTATTGCCTGAGCTTGCTCGCATCAAAGCGCCGTTTGAACTGCAAATAGACAGCTACCCGAACGCAAAGCATGAGCAGCAATCCAGCCATCCAGCTCAGTAGCCAGCTGTGTGCGACCAGATCCCAGAAAGCGAACAAGAGTGCTGCGCTGACAACCAGGTTGATCAGTACAAGGGAGGCAATAGACTCGTAGAGCGTCTTGATTTGCTCAACGAGAATTCTTGTATCGCTGCCGCTACCGTGTTTTGGCTCCAGACTGGCTAGGTTCTCGCTCAAGAGTGTCCTTTGGTATGCATTATAGATGCGGAGTATACAGAAATCCCTCTTACTACCAGGTACTAATAGTCATGTCGATCTACCATCCAGGGTTAAGGCCATTCATCGAGAAGACCAGTTGGAACAGCCCCGCAGTGCTACTGGCGTCGGGATGGTTCATTACATTAGAACCCTAATACCAACCCGTAGGGCATACTTTAGTCGGTATCGGTTGCATACCTATGGCTAATAGAAGTAACGGTGTATTTCGCTATCATTGAATCCCAATTCTGGTAGTGATTGCACGTTTGAAAACGTATAGATCATATTGTAGAACACCATTGGGAAAAATATTAAAATCGAAAGGATATATCGATGCGCGAAATAACATTTCAAATTCCCGGACACCCCCCACTGACAATCCACGCAATGGAACAGACCGATGGCACTTTGCTGTTCGAGCTGGACGCCGTTGGTAAAAACTTTGCCGATATACGTGGTTTGTATTTCAGCCTGGCTGACACCTCTCTTAATGACAGCCTTCAGGTAGAGGGTCCCGATCTGACGGGCCAGGAATACCGCGATGTATCCAGACTTGGGCCAGGTAATAATCTGAAGGGCAAGGGCTGGACCAATAGTCAAGAAGGGGCTCCCTACGATGTGGGCCTGAATTTCGGCAGCCCGGGCATCGGCAAAGATACCGTTGATTCCACAACATTTGTGCTGTCCAGCACCACCGGCGAACCGTTGACCTTAGACCTTATCGCAAATGTGGAATTCGGTGCACGAGTTCAGGGCAACAGCGATAGAGGTGGCCCGCAGAAAAACACCATGATTTCCCCCGCAGCGCCCGATGCCATCGATGATACGGATTACACGCTGGAGGATACTGCGGTTTCTGTCGATGTCGTGGCCAACGACACCGATGCCGATGGTGATGCGTTGTCGGTGATTGAATTTACCGCGGCCAGTAACGGCACTTTGCAAATTGTTGATAATAAGATTCTCTATACCCCAAATGAGCACTGGAGTGGTCAAGACAGCTTTACCTATCGAATCTATGATGGCGATGGTGGCTATGATTGGGCAGAGGCTGTACTTACTGTTGAGGCGGTTGCAGATCAACCGAATTTATCGCTAAACGTTAGAGCCGGTGAGAACGTGAACGAAATCATCGTTGATATCACTTCTTCCCTGGTCGATACCGACGGTTCAGAAACGTATATTCTGTCATTCAGCGATTTGCCGGCTGGCGTGACGCTGGTCGGGGCGAATGGTGCTGGTGAGATCCTGTTGCCGACGGGTGCTGACAGCATCACCCTGGAGCTTGCGGAAAACACAAGCTATGACTTTGATTTTTCAGTTTTAGCAACTTCTACCGAGATTAACCCCGGAGCGGGCGAGGGCGATCAGGCGACATCGACTGAAACGATTAATGTGGAAGTCCAAAGCAAACTTATTTCTGAAGAACTGACCTTCGTGACGTCTGACACCCCGCAGGGCAGTGACGATAACCCCAATGCGAGTATGTGGACTAGCGGGGATGAATGGTCTTTTGAAATTGATGAGTTCTTGGGCCTTGATTTGAATAAAACGAAACGGCCCAACGATGACAACTTCATCGAGATCGGAGCGGAGATTGACTTTCAAGCGGGTCTTGAGTTCTACCTTCGTCTTGAAGGTGGAGACGTGTATGCGGAAAGCCCCTGGATGTTGAATTTCGATTCAACCTTTAACCGGACCACCGATGCGCTGCAGATAGATACATCGGCTTTCCTGAGCGACACCGTCGGCACATTCACCACCGATGGACCGAGCCTGGAGATGTCTTTGGGTATGCTCATAGACTTGCGTGCCGGGCTTAACTTTTTAGAAGTGGCGGACATAAACATTATTGACCACGCTGATGACGGCGACGGAATATTTATTGATACGGGTCCGATTCGACAGGAACTCTTTTCCTATGATAGCGATGATGGTGACACGGTAAGTGACGGCGAGGGCGATATCCCCGACATCCCCTATACCGAGATTACGCTTCAGTGGCCCAATCTTCAGGTTAGCGATGCGCAGCCATTACCCGCTGTCGATTCGGACGGTAATCCTTTAGGAGCAGGCGACTACTACGGTATCGGAACAAGCACGGATTTCCTGACAGTCGATATTGATGTGGATGAGATCCTCTCTGAACTCCCATATGTACCTCCACTGGGCTTTGCAGAGTCCGTCTCCGCCTTGGGTCAATCTGCGGGTTTCTCTGCCGATATCGTGGACATTCATGCCAAAATGTTTATGAATTTTATCCAGGAGTTCACTCTGGAGACCGGTGGAACAGTGATGGGCTTGCTTGATTTTGAGGGCAGCGATGACTCGAATAACACCTTGTTCACCTTCGGGGATACTCTGAACTTCGGCAATGCCAGTGAGCTTGATGCCAACGGTGACGGGCACGTCAGTTTTGATGTGACCGAGTTGTACCTGGTCGATACGAAGCTCACCAATAAGACGGATGTCGGCCTTGATGTGGGTGGTTCTGTCGATCTTCTCCAGGGCACAATCTGGTATGACACTACATTCGGTGGCGATTCTTACACCCTTGGACCGGCTTGGCACTGGGATGAGCGCATTCCGGTGGAAAGCTTTGAAGTGTTCTCCGACACCTTCGACTTCCTCTTTGATGGGAATGAACTGTTAGCCGATACCGACTTGTTTGTCTGATCGACAGGCTGTTACTGCAACGTATTGCGTTTAAGTATTAATCAGAGGTATGGTGAGCCGTCTTTCAGTCCGACGTGGCTAAGACGGTTCACGGTTCTTTCGGATTTCAGGAATAAAGTCCGATGACAACCGATCTAAAGCAGTCCCCGCTATTAAAAATGCTGGCCCCCCTTCGTCCTTATATAGTTGCGGCGGGTGTGTTCAGCATGTTTATTAACATCCTCATGATTGTCCCTGCGATCTACATGCTTCAGGTCTACGACCGGGCTGTCGGTAGTCAAAGCCTGTCTACGCTGTCGATGTTGACCCTGATTATGGTCGGTTTGTTAATCGCTATGGGCGGGTTGACATGGGTTCGAAGCCAGATCATGGGCCGCGCCAGCGGACGATTGGTTGAAATTCTTTCGGCACGCGTATTCGACAGTACATTTCGGCAGGCATTGTTCAGTGGCGGTCGCAGTTCTGTGCAGCCGCTGACAGACATGAATGGCCTGCGGGCCTTTCTTTTCGGACCTGGGGTGAACGCTTTCTTTGATGCGCCCTGGGTTCCTATTTATATCCTCATCATGTTTGCTTTCCACGCCTATTTTGGCTTGCTGGCAATCGCCAGTGTTCTATTGTTGGGCGCACTGACGTGGATTAACCAGCGCAGCACGCACAGTGTGCTTGAAGAAGCCAATGAGGAACAACAGCAGGCAGGTTTTTTTGCCACCAGTCATCTACGTAACGCTGAAGTTATTGAGTCGATGGGCATGATCGATGATGTACGCGATCGATGGCTACAGCATTATCAGCGGGGCGTGGTGCTGCAAGCGGGAGCGGCCGAAAAATCAGGGTGGATAGCTTCTACCTCGAGCACACTCCGCATCATGCTGCAGTCATTGGCGTTGGGCCTGGGCGCTTACTTGGCTATTAACCTGGAAATTAGTGCAGGCATGATGATTGCCGGGTCCATATTGCTGGGTCGTGCATTGGCGCCCGTTGATCAGTTGGTCGGCGGCTGGAAGGCGCTTAATCAAGCGCGGCAGCAATTCGACAGACTGGATACTCTGTTGAGAAGACTGCCGCCTGTCGCCGAAAAAATGGAATTACCCGCTCCGGTGGGCAACTTATCGGTCGACTCGATCGTTGTTGCTCCTCCCGGGGGGCGGGTACCTGTGCTTAAAGGCGTCTCTTTCAATTTGCAGGCGGGTACGGCGCTGGGTGTGATTGGCCCCAGTGCTGCAGGAAAATCCAGTCTTGCACGTGCGCTACTGGGTATCTGGCCCGCTTTGTCCGGTTCTGTTCGGTTGGATGCTGCGGATATCTATAAGTGGGACAGGGCAGAGCTGGGCCAGTATGTTGGCTACCTGCCTCAGGACATCGAACTGTTTAACGGGACTATCGCGGAGAATATCGCTCGCTTTGGCAAAATTGATGAAGTTCAGGTCGTCGAGGCGGCCAGGCTGGCAGGTGTTCATGAAATGATTTTGCGCTTGCCTGATGGGTATGACACCGTTATCGGTGTTGCGGGAGGTGCTCTTGCCGGCGGGCAACGTCAGCGCATTGGCCTGGCGCGGGCGATTTATCGCAAGCCCCGTCTGGTTGTATTGGATGAACCGAATTCGAATCTTGATGACGTTGGCGAAGCAGCCCTGTGCAAAGCGCTGCAAAGCCTGAAGGCCGAAGGCATCACGGTGGTGGTCATATCGCATCGTTCCAGCATTCTTTCGGTTGTCGATAAGGTCCTGGTGCTTAAAGATGGCACCGCTTTGGACTTTGGACCTGTCAAGGAAGTGATAGAGAAGTACAAAAGGCCCACTAATTTACGGAATCTGCCAAGCCAGGTAGCCCGCTAATCTAGCGGTTGTTGGAGCGAAAACTGACTTTGAAACACGAGCAAATAAATAGCAGTCTGAGTAAGCCAAAAAACATCGGCATCTTTATCGTCGTTATGACTTTTGGTGTCTTTGGCACATGGGCCGTCGTTGCGCCGTTGCAAGAAGCGACTCTGGCACCCGGTGTTGTCATGGTCAAGGGCAGCAGTAAAAAGTTGGAACACCTCGAAGGCGGCATCGTCGCCGAATTGCTGGCCCGTGATGGTGACGCCGTGACAAGCGGAGATTTACTCATTCGACTGGATGGAACGCAGGCCAAAGCCCAGCTGGAAATAAGCCAGAGCCAGTTTTACGCTGTGAAAGCTCGTGAAGCGCGCTTACGTGCAGAAAGAGACAGCATGGAAGCGGTTATTTACCCCGATGTACTTGTCAGCGCGGAAGACCCTCGTGCCAAAGACGCCATCCAAAGCCAGAATCAATTATTCGGCGCTGCCCAGCAAGCGCGGCTGGGTGAGATAGAGATGTTGAACCAGAAGATCGGCCAGTTGCATGAGCAGATTAAGGGAGATGAGGCACTCAAAGCCGGTAAAGAGAAAATGGTGCGTTCGTACTCGGAAGAGGTGGCAGACTTTACCAAATTACTTTCAGACGGGTTTGTCGGTAAACAGCGTCTGCGAGAGTTAGAGCGTTATATGGCTGAAGAGCAGGGAGAGGTAGCGGAACTGGTCTCCAGTATTGCCCGCCTTAAGATCCTGGTGAGTGAAACCCGGATGCAAATACTGCAGCTGGAAAAAGATTTTCAAACTGACGTAACAGATGAGTTGAGTGCTACGCTGGTAGAGGTATACGATCTTGATGAGCGAATTCGCGCCGCTTCTGATCGGTTGAATCGCACACAGATACGCTCACCGGTCAGCGGTGTGGTGGTTGGCATGGTGGTAACGACGATTGGAGAGATTGTAAGTCCCGCCGAAACACTATTGTATGTCGTGCCGCAGACTGAGGAGCTCATTATTGAGGCCAAGGTGAACCCGATTGATATAGACCGGATTAGCAATGGCCAGTCTGCGAACATTCGTTTTTCATCGTTTAAAAGCTCTGTTACGCCAGTAATTGATGGCGAGATAGTCAGCATTTCTGCCGATGCTCTTAGTGATGAGCGGTCAGGGGACTATTACTATCTGGCACGAGTTGAGCTTTCCTCTGTGGGCCTGGACATGCTGCAGGACCTGACACTGGTTCCAGGTATGCCGGTGGAAGTTTTCGTGAATACAGGCAGTCGCACACTCCTTCAATACCTGACTCAGCCTATACGTGATGCATTCGCCCGGTCCCTGATAGAAGACTAATGGCAGTACCCTGCCCGGGTTGGGCTAATATGTTGATTTCCAGGGTTAGTTAATAATTTGCGGCCCACGCCTGAAAACCAGGTTTTGGCGGCCCTGCTGTGCAGGGCCTGCCGCGTCGAGCCTAGCCCAGCTCCGCTGCCATTTGTTCGCGCATCACAAACTTCTGGATTTTACTGGTAACGGTCATAGGGAACTCGTCTACGAAGCGCACGCGGCGCGGGATTTTGAAGTGGGTGATCTGGCCGCGGCAAAAGTCCTTGAGTTCCTCTTCTGTCATCGCTTCGCCCGGGTACAGTTGCGCCCAGGCGCAGATCTCTTCGCCCATTTTCGAGTAGGGAATGCCAAAGACCTGTACCTCGGCAATTTTGTCATTGCTGTAAAGGAACTCT
>JBALVO010000121.1:0-12005 GCA_036961445.1 Halioglobus sp. | reverse complement strand
TAGTTAATAGCCTAAACCACGATAAGTGGTTGTCTGCGGCCAGTTGTTTGCACTAGATTGGTTGGAGAAGTAGCGTTAATCCCGCTTATACTTTTACCCAGGGCGGCATCAGGTACCTGCCATCATAAAACCTGCTGGCACAGGGGAGGCGGGCGCTGCTCTCAGTCACACCCCACTGCATGTCACCGATCTATCACCTACTTTTCTGGCGCTGGCCGAAGTCACCTACCCGGCTGAATATAAAGGAGTGCCCATTCCGCGGCCGGCCGGGCAGTCTATGCTGCCTCTTATCTACAGTGATGGCACTCAAAAGTTTACCCGCGGTGGGCTAGGGTGGGAGGCCTACGGTATGGATGCCTGGCTGGAGGGGGATATGAAGCTTGTTCGCCTTCCTGCACCCTATGACAACAGCAAATGGCAACTGTATGACCTGCGCAGCGACCCGGGCAAAAGGAATGACCTGGCCGGGAAGATGCCGAAACGGGTTACAGAGTTTGAAGCGAAATGGCTAGACTACGCCCGCGCTAATGAAGTGGTGCACCCGGATAAGCCTGTTGCGTACGGCAAGCCGGCAAAACCTGGAAAGTATTAGTGCCGTATGCATGTGAGTTTGGCACGAAAGATCGTTCCTGAATTCTAACTTGTCAGTATCGATTTGCCGGCTGGTAAACTCAATTTAAAATTTCTTGTGCTGTATTCAATGGATTTTCGAGCCAAAGCACACCCTCACCGACGGAGAATACCCCTTCTCCCTCCTCCGTGGTAACGATATCGAGATCGCCATCACGGTCTATATCCACCAGTTCCAGATTATCGTATTTCATGCCTTTCGCATGCAGGGTGATATGGGTCAGCTCCCAGGGCTTTCCGCTGGCGATGTTGGCCCGCGGAGACATCATGAAAACGCCATGCCCATCGCCGCTGGCACTGAACACTACATCGATTTTTTCATCACCGTTTACGAATCTGCAAGCGACCCCTTTTAATACGAATTTTTTGCCGCTTATTTTTCCGGGACGTTCATCATCGGATGCGATGGGGTATTCCTGCCAGTGTCGTAAGTAACTCCAGCCCATTAACCTGCCGAATCCCCATTCGCATGTCAGCTCCAAATGCTACAGTGGCGCTATATGCTTGGTCATATTGAATTTTTGGGTCGTAGAGTAATGCATAAAATCGCGATTATTATCGTCACCCTCGTACTATCGGGCTGTTTATCCCACAACCAGCAGACAACTCCGCCACCCGAAGTGGGCAGCAGAGCTGCTCCTAAAACGGGGATCACCATTGCGCTGCTAGGCGCTACCGGAATGGTGGGCGGATTCGTCCTGCAACAAGCTCTCTTCAACGGTTATGATGTGAGGGCGCTGACCCGAACACCGCAGAAGCTGGACGCGTTCAAAGAGCGGATAACCATTGTCAAAGGTGACGCCCGGGACCCCGCGGCAATCGAGGCTTTATTACGCGGGAGTGATGTTATTATCAGCGCACTTGGGCCTGTCAAAGCGGATGGTGCCGCCGCTAAAATGATCAGTAGCACTGCCGCCAGGCATATTATCCGCATAATGCCGGTGCATAATATCAAGCGCTATATCGTAGTTTCGGGGGCGGCCGTAATAATGCCGGGCGACGACCGTAATCTTACCGGGTGGTTAATGCAAAAAGTGGTCTCTATTGCGTTGCCAGATACCCTAAATGACAAACAGGCCGAGTACCAGTTACTTGCCAACAGCGAGGTCCAATGGACACTGGTGCGATGCCCTCTGATAGCTGCCGGGCCCTTTGAGCAGCAGCCCAGAGCCTCTCTTGACACACCCACCTCCTTCCATCTGCGAGCCGGTGAACTGGCTTACTTTTTAATTGAGCAGATCGACTCCGAGGAATTTATCAGAAAAGGTCCATTCCTTGAAAGTCGCTGATGATATCGAGAGGGAAACGGTGACGCCTGTATGTATTCATTCCCAGACTGTCTCTTAGGTCGACTTAGGTTGGCAATATCCTTGTCAGTACCTGTAGTACAATCCTGTGCATGGCGAATTGCAGATTCATCTCTGATATCAACACGTTACCCCCCCCCTCGACCCGATCGGCGCTGCCCATCCACCCCATCACCAGAGTCGACCGCGTCAACGTCGTCGGATGTACCTGAACTTTCTGCCCCCGGGGCATGCACCTTTCCAGCAACAACTCCTCATATACTCTTCCCGAAGAATTTTTGGTGATTCGATAAAGGCGAACCTGACGGAGTTTCGGCAAAGGTCCTAAGTTCGGTTTCAAATTACCGGCACTGTGGCCCCAGGGCCGGGACTAGTTCTTCTCCTGTTCACACTAGATACGCTCCCATAAAACACTGGCAAGATCATCGTCAAATTTCTGTAAAAAGAGTTCGAGGCGATATCTTCTGAGTCAGCCAGGCGCCGCTATGTCCTATGGATTCAACGTTCCATCGCATGCGATTGATAGGGAATACAAATTCGAATAGACAAGCCGGTAGGATCAGCATTAGTGGCATCAAAGCTATACCGATTGTCATACAGCCTTTCCAGTCTCTCCAGCGTATTTCTCAAACCAACTCCTTGTTCAGGAGCACTTTCATGAATATTCATACCTGGACCACTGTCAACGACCTCCAACTGCAACATATTCTCAATTTTGCTTGCAAGCAGACGAATACTTCCCCCCTCCTCACTAGCTGTAATCGCGTGTTTCAGCGAATTTTCAACGATAGGCTGAAGAATAAAACTGGGTACCTGTGCTTGAAGTACCTGAGGGTCAATGTCAAAAATTACTTCCAGACGGTCCTCAAAGCGCAGCTTCTCAATACTGAAATACAGTTTCAATGTTTCTATCTCATACTCAAGACTGACAGCTTCCAGGTAATCATGATCCAGCGAACGGCGCAGGAAGTTAGCCAGCTGCCGTAACATTTCCTGGGCACGATCGCCCTCATCAAACTGGACCAAGGCAGTGATCGAGTTGAGGGTATTAAACAATAAGTGGGGATTTAGTTGATAGCGCAACATTTGCAATTGGGCGTCTCTGGCTGAGGACTCGGCTTGCGAACGCTTTAGCTGTTCCTCGCTTTTAATGGCGGTTTCTGTCAGCAACTTCTCATGTTCTGCTCTATACTCTCGCTCGGCCTTCTTGAGGGCGGTGATATCACTCATCGACAGTTGAATTTGCTGTATTTCACCCGTATCCAATAGCACCGGCCTGGCATTAAGCTGTACCCAATAATCAATATCGTCACTTCCGTGTCGCTGCAGCCGAAGTTCGCAACTTTGGCGCGTTCGGGCTGTTTTAATACGTGAAAAACACAGGTGATAAGAATCTTGTGATTGTGGGTGAATAAAGGCTGACAAGGGTGTGTCGATTAACGCACGGAGCTCAGTACCTATCATCTCCGTTAAAGTGAGGTTGGCCTCTAGAATAAGTTTTTCAGGGCTGAGAGTGACATAAGCAACTGGTGCCAAATCGTAGAGATCTCTATAGCGGTTACGAGCAACCACCAACTTGCTCTCGGTGTTGCGCAGTTCCTCGTTCTGCATCTCCAATTCTACTTGATGGGTATGTAGATCGTAAAATACGTAAAGCAGCCTCCTGCCTTCTTCCTTGTTGAGCTGTTCAAGTTCCTGTTCTGTCAGCCCAAGGCGGGCCTCTGCGAGACGGCGTAGTTCACGGGAATTCATTGCTAACCCCCCCTGTAATCTTACAGTACACTTAGCTATTTGCAGAACTGCATTGAGCTCACGAGAGTGAAGTATAGGTCACAAGGCCAGTAACGGGAAATGGGATGATAGCTGCATCGCGGGACCGTCAGGAATGGTCATCGAGGCAGAAATACAAATCCAGGCGACAACTCTTCCCATAACCGTCGATAATAGGTGAATGATTAGACAGGAGCGCGCGGCATGCCAAAACAACCAGCCTCAAAAAAGACGGGCGGCGATGCGGTGAAACGAAAGCCATTTCCCATCGTTGCACTGGGTGCCTCGGCCGGTGGGCTGGAGGCTTTCGAAGCCTTTTTCAAAGCCATGCGTCCCGATAGTGGTATGGCCTTTGTCCTGATCGCGCACCTCGATCCAACTCACGTCAGTCTACTGCCGGAACTGCTGCAAAAGCGCTCAAGGATGAAGGTTCATCAGGCGCAGGACGGCATGCAGGTACAGCCCGATCATGTCTACGTCATACCGCCTAACAAGAATCTGGAGATCCTGCATGGCACTCTGCAACTGATGCAATTGCCTCGACCACGAGGCGCCAACCACCCCATTGACACCTTCTTTCGTTCCCTGGCCAGTGATCAAGGTACTAATGCCGTGTGCATTGTCCTTTCGGGGACCGGGTCGGACGGGACGCTGGGGCTGAAGGCCGTCAAGGGCGAAGTCGGTATGGTGATGGTGCAGGATGAGGATTCCGCCAAATACGACGGCATGCCAAGAAATGCAATCGCCACCGGACTGGTCGACTACGTGCTGCCCCCGGCGAAGATGCCCGATCAACTCATCAAGTATACCGAGTACCAGCGCCATAATACGCCTGGTATTCCTCCGCTCGAGGGCAAGGGATCGAATGCCCTGGATAAGGTATTCATCCTTTTGCGCAGGAAAACGGATCACGATTTTTCGCACTATAAGAAGAACACCATCTGCCGCCGTATCGAACGCCGCATGAATGTCCATCAGATTGAGGACATCAAGGACTATGTGAGCTATCTAGAGGAAAGCGAGACCGAAGTGGGCATCTTGTTCAAGGAGCTGTTGATCGGGGTGACTAACTTCTTCAGAGACGCCGTGGTATTCGATGCCCTGCGGGACAAGTACTTGCCAAAAGTGCTTGAAGAAAAGTCCGATGACTACACCATTCGCGTTTGGATTGCCGGCTGCAGTACTGGCGAAGAGGCCTACTCTCTGGCCATCATCCTGCAGGAATGTATGCAGGAGATGAAGCGCCACTTTAACGTACAGATCTTTGGCACGGATATTGACGAAGACGCGATTACCATCGCCCGAGCCGGTCTCTACCCTGAGAGTATTCTGGCCGATGTATCACCAGAGCGCATTGCTCGCCATTTCATCAAGGAAGACGACGGCCAGTATCGGGTCGGGAAGTCGATCCGAGAAATGTTGGTATTTGCCCCACAGGATGTCATCAAGGACCCGCCATTCACCAAACTGGACATTCTCTCCTGTCGTAATCTATTGATCTATCTGGACACCGAATTGCAGAAGAAACTGCTACCGCTATTTCATTACAGCCTGAAGCCCAGTGGGATTCTTTTCCTCGGTTCGTCCGAAACCGTCGGACATCCCTCCGACTTGTTTGCCACGCTGGACAAGAAAGGGAAAATATTCCGTGGTCTACCCTCGGGCACGACTAATCACCCTCGCCTGGATTTCTCCCCCGCGCCCGTCACATTTGAGCGGGCTGAGGCCGATGTCCCGGAGAGCATCAGGAAGGCGGAAGAAATCAGCGCTCTGCAACTGGTCGAAACGATCCTTCAACAAAGCAATATGCCACCCTGTGTCATTATCGATGATGCCGCCAATGTCATCTACGTTCATGGCCGAACTGGGCGTTTTCTTGAACCACCGGAAGGCAAAATCAGCGTTAATATCCTGGGGATGACGCGCGAGGGCTTGAAACCGGGCCTGGCCGGCGCAATTCGTAAAGTAGCCTTGCATAAGCAGGAGGTTGTCCTTCGAGATCTGCAGATTGAACATAACAACGGGGAGTTGCTCGTCGACTTGTCCGTCAAGCCTATTCTCGAGCAGACCATTATGCGAGGGCTGATGTTGGTGGTTTTTGAAGAGCACGAGAGATCTTCGAGAAAAGAAAAAAGCCAGCCACAAATCGATAAAAAGAGGCAGCATGACAAATCTGCCGATGAACTCTATCGCGAACTGCAGTATACCAAAGAGAACCTGCAAACGACGATCGAGGAGCTGGAGACGTCCAATGAGGAACTAAAATCGACTAACGAGGAACTACAGAGCACCAACGAGGAATTGCAAAGCACCAATGAAGAGATGGAGACTTCGAAGGAGGAATTACAATCACTCAACGAAGAGTCGATCACCGTCAATGCGGAGCTGCAAAGCCGCATGGATGAACTTTCTAAGTCCCACGACGATATAAAGAATCTGCTGGACAGTACAGATATCGCCACATTGTTTCTAGACACCGCGTTGTGCATTCGCCGCTTTACGCCGAAGGTGACTGAGATTATCCCGTTGGACAAGGTCGATTTTGGGCGGCCCATCGATCATTTCACCACCAGCCTTATGCATACGGATCTGACTGACTTGGGGAATAAGGTCCTTGAAGACTTGGCTGTTAGGGAGGTTGAAGTATTCAGCACAGATGGGACTATCTATCTCATGAAAATACGTCCCTACCGGACTGCCAACAATGTGATCGACGGCGTGGTCATCACCTTCGAAAATATCACAGCGCGTAAAGATGCGGAGGATATGCGGCGTTTGGCGGCGGTAGTACGGGATTCGAGTGACGCGGTGACCCTACAGGACATGTCGGGCAAGATCCTGGCGTGGAATCGCGGCTCTGAAAAAATGTACGGATGGCTCGAGGACGAGGCGTTGAGGATGAATATTCAGGAAATCGTGGCCCCGCAAGATCAGGCGCAATTACAGGAGCTCCTGAATGCCATGAATGTCGGCGAAGTGCCCGATTCGATGGAAATTCAGCGCGTGACCAAAGACGGCCGCACGCTGGACGTGTGGCTTACGATCACGGCGATGCGAGATGGGAAGGGTAACATTATTGGCGTTGCCACCACTGAGCGCGATGTCACAGAGCGCAAAAAGTCCGAGGCTCTATTGCGGCGCTTGGCCGCCATTGTAATAGACTCCAACGATGCGATTACCGTGCAGGATTTCGAAGGCAATATTACTGCCTGGAACAAAGGCGCTCAAAAAATGTACGGCTACAGTGAGGCCGAAGCCCTGACAATGAATATTTCGGACCTTGTCCCCCAGGATAAAAGCAGTGAAGCATTAGAAATGGTGCGGAAGTTGCGCGAAGAAGAAGAAGAAACAAAAACCTTTACTACTCAACGCCTCACCAAAGCAGGGAAGGTAATTGATGTGTGGCTAACATTTACGAGGTTGGTTGATGATAGAGGCAACCCATTTGTCGTCGCTACCACTGAGCGCGATACTTCAACATTGAAGAACAATAATCGAGAGAATGACGAAAAGATTTAGTCGCACGATGACTAAGGCAAAACCACAGGTATCGACAAAGTAACTTCTACAGGCCGAGAAATTCTAGCCCCTGGTCTCAAGAAACTGCCTTACTCCATTCGGCGAACGCACTGACCCTAAGATTCCGATAGTGCTCAGCCCTGACCAGGTGCCTGCCCAGATTGAATAAATTTGAAACCACAGCATGAGCACCAAGGAATCGCTGAGCCTGCCCTACCGATTTGAACTTACGCATCCCTCGCTCCCTGACCCGGGTCGCCTCATGCGATTGCTCTACTCGATTATTCTCATACTGCTTAGTACTGTGGATCGTCTCAGGTATCAATTCTCTATGCGCGACACCATAGCTTCGCAACTTGTCCGTCACGATCTTCCTGGGCTCGCTGCCATGTGATCGCAATAGGCGCTTGAAGAAACGCTCAGCTGCTGCCCCATCCCTCTTGGCCTGAAGATAGACATCAACCACCTCGCCATCCTGATCCACAGCCCGCCACAGGTAATGCTGTTTACCGTTGATCTTCACAAAGACTTCATCAATGAAGAACGTATCGCCATAGCCTCGGTGCTTTCGTTTCAATCTACGAGCATATAGCGCGCCGAACTTGATGCACCAGAGACGGATTGACTCATGGCTTACAGTGATACCTCGTTCGGCGAGCAGATCTTCAATATCGCGATGGCTGAGGTTGAAACGATAGTAGAGCCAGACGGCGTAGGAAATAATATCGGGTGGGAATCGGTGGCGTTTGTAAATATTCATGCACCGATTCTATCAATTTCCGGCAGTTAACTTGTCAGTACCCTAATTATGGCTGGAGGGAAGCGATGACGTTTGTATGTATTCATACCCGATAAAGCGGAGCAGGCTCTCCATCGATTTCTATCAATTACAGTGAGTTAAGTTGTCAGTACCCTTTGAGTTGCTTTATCGACAAGAGAGCCATATTTATATTATTTATTCGCTCTGATTTTCCACTTTTCGGAAAAATGAGTTAACTTGTCGGTATCGTCTCTTGCAATCAATTGAATCAACAATGGAAAATAGTTAACGCACATTACCAACACTACTGACACGGAGAGCAACGTCATGACAGCCACAGTAAGTGATCGAATCAACGGAGCGGTAAAGCTTTTCAGCTGCCTCCTGGCTGCTTCAATGCTAAGCAGCCAGGTATCGATGGCCAAGCCCCTGGCACACGACGCCGAGTACTACGTCCTGGAAAAGCAGAATGCCGAGCGCTGGGTAGTGGAGGACAGGGATCTCGACAAGCGTCTGGCTGAATTTCGTAAGAAAAACGACGGCAAGTCGCCCAATATTTTCTACATTCTGATCGACGATATTGGATTTGGTGATCTCGGCGACCAAACGCTCAATGCTATCCGCGGCTACAAAACCCCGAACATTAATGAATTCGCCCGGGACGGTATGCGCCTTGCCCGAATGTACACTGAGCCTTCCTGCACACCTACTCGCGTCGCGTTTATGACCGGCCGTCACCCCTTCCGCAATGGTATGGGCAACACGGCGGTGGATATTTCGGGTTTCGGGCTCGCCGAAGAGGAAGTGACTATCGCAGAAGTTCTCTCAGAGAGCGGGTATAACACCGCCCATATCGGCAAATGGCATATGGGTGACATCCGGGAAGCCTGGCCCACTATGCAGGGTTTTGATTACGCCGCCTTTCCCATCCATCAGCAGGGCCAACTGACTATTTTCCACGACGATGCCGCCGACGAGGAAATCAGCATTGGTATCGGCAAAAACAACTATGACGACCGCTACACCATGGATGAGTGGCTACGCACCGACGCCTCCTCCATGGTCACCGGAGTTGAGGGCGTGCGCGGTGAGAACGTGCGTGAAGTACATATGGAGCCGGGCGAGCGCTGGACCGAAGCCAAGTATCATGAAATGAACGTGCGCTACCAGAACCAGGCCATGGAGCAACTGCGCAAACTAGCCAAAGCCGACAAGCCCTTTTTCCTGCAGTACTGGCCCCTGTATCCATTGACAGGACCGCGCACCACGACCGATCAATACACCACACCGAATGGCGGCATATACGTGGAGAAGATGAAACTGGTCGATAAGTGGATCGGGGAACTGATGACCGAAATGGACGAGCTCGGCATCGCGGATAACACCCTGGTGGTCATCATGGGTGACAACGGCCACTTCACCAAGTACTCGCCTGGCTCAGGCTACACGCCCATGGTTTTCCGCGGAGGAAAGGGGTCCACCCTGGAAGGTGGTGTTCGCGTGGACGCATTCGTGCGCTGGCCCGGAATGATCGAGGCTGATTCGGTGGCTGGAGACATTATTCATGTCAGCGACCTATTCACCACAATAGCCCGCCTGGGCGATGGAACAGATGAGATTCCCACCGATCGTGTGATCGACGGCATTGACCAGACGTCCCTGCTGCTAAATGGCGACACCTACAGTCGACGGGACTACGTGTTTCTGTACAACATAAACAACCTGGAAAGGATTGTTAAGGAGCAGTATAAATTCGACTTGTCATCCGGCAAGGAGAACGCCATTTTAGCGAAATTCTACGACCTGTTCCGCGATACACGTGAGGAATGGCCGGTATCCACCCAGGTCGGGGCCTGGGGCGGCGCCAAGTTCGTGCGTATGGTCAAACGCCACCAAGGACGCAAGGCCAAGTACCCCGATGCGCCCCCTGCCACGGGTATGCCCTATGCGGGTATCGACAACCTGCGACCGGAAACCCAGGCGGCGGTGCAGGAGTTTCTGTATATGATGAAAACGCCGGGGATGTAACCCGGATACCAACGAATGCCTGGGCATGTATATTGATCTGGAAACACGCCGCAGCGCCAGCTTCAGTGATGAGCAGATGGCACGATTCCAGCGGGAATTGGACGGGGACAGCAGTTCTCGCTACCGGAGGAGTTTGGGCGCAAGCTGGGCTGGTCTCCCAGGCTCGTATCGGGCCCGGCCAGCAATAATGGCAATCCTGTCAAGCAACCTGCAACGTCCGCCCGTTGTCGACACTAGCAATTTCGGACAGTTAAGTTGGCAATATCGTATACTGGATGCTGAAAGCTGTGGATCACTTTCGAGGATGAAATTGCGGCCGATCACATCTCGACTACACTAATGGCTGGCCAGGAGGTTCAGGAACCCTGGCGGCTAAGCCTTTCAGGATGTAAATTTTTTCTGTAGCGCTGCAGAACCTAACGGGACCGATCAAATGGAAGTAAATCGTAAGTGTAAAACCATTTTTATGCTGGCAAGCCCTCTGGTGTTTGCCAGCATGCTCGCACAATCTCAGGACATCGGGACACCAGACCCGGACCTGCTGACAAGAATCTACCCGGGCAAGGCGTATTCACCTTATGCTGAGCGATCATTTCCCAATAATGTATTTTGGGGCGAAACCCATCTTCATACTGGTTTGTCACTGGATGCCGGGCTTTTTGGGAATATCCTGGGCCACGATGATGCCTACCGTTTTGCCCGTGGCGAGCAAATCACGTCGTCAGGGGGGCTCGAGGTTAAGCTTGGTCGCCCCCTGGACTGGCTGGTGATTACCGACCACTCCGACATGTTGGGGATTGCCACCGATATTCAAAATGGCGCGCCTAACATACTGGCAAATGCAAAAGGCAAAGAATGGGCTGAAGGGTTCCAGAAAGGCGGGCAAGCCGCAGGCGCAGCCGCGTATGACCTGATCACCCACTTTGCACAGATGACGGTGCCCGAGGAACTGGTAGAGCAGTATTCTCCAGGTTCGGAAGTCTATGACAACCTCTGGTACGACATTACCAAAACTGCCGACGCCTACAATGAGCCGGGGCGATTTACCGCCCTGATCGGATATGAATGGACGTCTGTTCCCAAGGGTTTCAACCTACACCGCAACGTGATCCTACGAGATGGCGGCGAACGGGCTAGACAAGTTATTCCCTTAACAACACAACCTCCTCTGGGAACCACGGATCCGCTGGATCTTTACCAGTGGCTGCAAAACTATGAGGACAATACCGGGGGCCAGGCGCTGGCGATATCCCACAACGGAAATCTCTCTAATGGCTGGATGTTTCCGCTAACTGACACCTATGCTGGTGGCACGGTGGACAAGAATTACGTTGAACTGCGCGCCAAGTGGGAGCCTCTTTATGAGGTGACCCAGATCAAGGGCGATGGAGAAACGCACCCATTCCTATCACCCAACGATGAATTCGCGGACTACGAGACCCTGGCCAAGGGCAACCTCGATATGTCCGAGCTGAAGCGCGATGACATGTTGCAGCGCGAATACGCCCGTGAAGCGCTGAAGAACGGCCTGGTTCTGGAAAAGAAGCTGGGCACCAACCCCTATAAGTTCGGCATGGTAGGTGCAACGGACAGTCATACTGGGCTTTCCACAGCGGAGGAGGAGAACTTTTTTGGTAAATCCTCTAGTGCTGAGCCGACCCCCAGCCGGATTGGACATCCCTTCGTAAAATCAGATCTGGCTACAATTGAAGGCTATGAACTGGCAGCTGCCGGCTACCAGGGTGTTTGGGCAAACGAAAATACTCGCGAAGCTATCTTCGATGCCATGGAGCGCAAGGAAACCTATGCAACAACCGGCCCGCGAATTCCTGTCCGCTTCTTCGGCGGCTGGAATTATACGGAGCAAGACTTACGCAGTAGAGCGGCTGCATTCCGGGGCTACGAAAAAGGCGTCCCCATGGGGTCCGACCTTCCCGCAGCCGAAAGTGACGCGCCTACCTTCATGGTTTATGCCCTGCGCGATCCCATAG
>JBALVO010000120.1:0-12010 GCA_036961445.1 Halioglobus sp. | reverse complement strand
TCCGCCATCCACTTACAGATTGGATAAAGAAGAACCAGGACCAGCACCCAGATAACATACACCCAACTCAGCGAAACACCGTAGTCTGCTGGAAAGAAGAAAAAGAAAGTCATCATTTGATTCGGCTCAAAACCCTGGTACGCGGCTAGCGCAAAGCTGAGCAGACGAATCAGGTACCAATGGGCCACATAGAATAGAAAGGGAACTCGACCAAACATGACCAGTGCATCTTTTAATGGGCCGCTCATTCTGTCTGCATAAGCACAGACCATGGCCATCGGGCCCAGAGTCGCGAGCAGAAAGAGTAGACTTGGTGGGTATTTGCTCAGGTTCATGAAATCGTACACGCTTGCCAGTAATCCCGCATCCTGGACATGCCAGGGGTTGGGGTCGCCATAGAGTCCGGTAGCGCGAATTATTACAAAGGCGCAGATCATGATGATGCCGGCGTTTAGCAACGTTCGATTTTGCGCCTCTGGCGGTTTTTCAAAAACTGACGCTGTGCCGTACCCCAGTAACATAACGCCTATCCATGGTAGCAGCGGGTATGCGGTGACCACCAGAACGGAGCCAACTACTGTTGAAGATTGTGAATGCAAACCGTACCAGAGCGGATCAGAGCCCCCTAGCAACTGTCCGACAGGCCAACTGGCATCCAGAGCGTTGTGGCCGAACACAATAACCGCGCCAATGAAAAAGCAAGCTCGGGCGCCAAGGTACTGGCACCCCGCGAGTACTATCATGGATGCCCCGATAGCCCAGATCACCTGCAATATGAACAGGGTACTTCCCCCAAGTTCCGGCACTCCCGCAAACGGGGAAAAGGTCCACGCGGTAGAAATAATGAATACTTCCACGAAGATCAGCCAGGCGCCTCTCTTACAAAGGAACGCGGCCAGTTCATGACGAGACTTGCGGGCCGCCATAAGGCCTGCTGATGTCCCTGCCAGGAACACGAACACCGGTGCGCAAAAATGGGTGACCCATCGGGTAAGATAAATGCTGGCGGGTACCTCAGGTAGCGCCATAGGGTCCTGGACACCGGCGAGCATGAAAAAATCACGAACATGATCAATCGCCATGATGACTATTACCAACCCCCTGAGCATATCGATATTACTCAGTCGGTAAGATCGCGCGTCGCGCAATGCAACAGGGTCGTTCATAAAGAGGAGTTCCTTGTTATAGTTTTTTCCGTCCTTGTTTTTCGACTCTACCTTAAAGAAAGCCTCGTTATCAAATATCCAACTGTGATCAAGGCGTCTGCCTGGTTTTATCAGGAGTGTCCGACGATGGGTACTGGCGATTCTGGCAAATTAACTTCTCCAGACCGCAGAGTCACCTTGTCTAGGTTCAAAGGCTCTGATCACACCCGCGCCAGTGGCGGCTTTTTTTTGGCCTGACACTCAGGTGACAGACAAAACGCAGCCGCGGCGCTACAATTCCTGGCCAAACACCGATTGTTGCAATTACCAAACGGAACCATGATATGACCTACAACACCCTGCGCTACGAAGTAGCCGAAAAAATCCTGACCCTGACGCTGAACCGTCCGGAGCAACTAAACTCCTTCACTACTGAGATGGCGAAGGAGTTGATAGACGCATTTACGCGCGCCAGCGACGACGATGATGTACGCGCCGTTGTGGTGACCGGCGAGGGCCGGGCTTTCTGTGCCGGTATGGACCTGTCGTCTGAAGGCAATGTGTTCGGGCTGAACGAAGACCTGGCACCGACCATGGACGATATGGAGAATCGCCTGGACGACCCGGAAATTTCCGAGGGTGTACGCGATACCGGCGGCCAAGTGGTGCTGGCGATCTACGACTGCAAGAAACCTGTCATCGCCGCCATCAATGGCGCCGCGGTGGGCATTGGCGCCACCATGACCTGCGCCATGGATATTCGCCTGGCCTCGGAGCACGCGCGCATCGGCTTTGTCTTTAACAAAATCGGCATTACCCCAGAGGCCTGTTCCACCTGGTTCCTGCCCCGTATCGTGGGCATTTCACAGGCCCTGGAATGGACTTACACCGGCGATATCCTGAAACCCGAAGAAGCCCTGGCCGGACGTTTTATCAAAGCGGTACTCCCTGCGGACGAACTGCTGGAAGAAGCCTATCGTATCGCCCGGCGCATCGCCCAGCACAGCCCGGTGGCCATCGCCCTGACCCGACAAATGATGTACCGCAACGCGGCCCAGCCCGATCCACTGGAAGCGCACAAAGTGGATTCGCTGGCGATATATTACTGCAGCCTCAAAAGCGGCAAGGAAGGCGTTAAGTCGTTCCTGGAAAAGCGTCCGGCACAGTTTACCGACAAAACGTCGACTGATATGCCGGAATTTTATCCCTGGTGGAAGTAATCCGCCAGGTATTGACAAGTCAACTTGAGGTCATGAGCTGGCGCTACATAAACTGCGCTCGAATGACCGCAATTGCTTCGTTTACCCCCACTATTAGCCATATTTGTATTGTTTATCCGCTCTTTTTCCACTTCCTGTGCAAGAGTAAGTTAACGTATCAGCACCTTCCCCAGTGCTCCCTGCACGCCAGAAACAACAAAGGCCTCCTTTCGGAAGCCTTCTAAGTGCCTGATCTAACGGGCTTTGTATGGTGGAGCTAAGCGAGATCCAAGCGTTGACCTCAACACTGCCAGTGACTTTCCTGCACTGCGCGACCTCGGTATTACACATTGATACTACACAACACTACACGGGAACAGCAAACTGGGTGGGCAGCGGTTTACCATCAAGACCCGCCAATTGCTGGCGCATTAGCTACCCGCTGGCATTCTCAATATAGGCTTCGGCTTAGGTACTCAGGGGATTCGCATCCGACCTTCGGGTGCCGTTGCTAATGTCCTCTTTCGCCTAGGAAGAGACATTCGCGAAGCCACATCTCCATATAAAAATCCGTAGGATGACGCCACTATTGCACTACCGAGGCGATTACCCGACAAATAAAGTTGGTTTTTCAAGCCATCTTCAATAGCTCGACTCAACAGATTCCAGTGATATAGTGCTCGGTACGGGGAATTTGCGAGAATAATTAAATGGTATTACCCAGGTTCTTGACAGAGCTGAAACGCCGCAAAGTCTACCGGGTCGCACTGGTGTATGCGGGGGTTGGCTGGGTACTGCTTGAGGCCGCCGATGTTGTCTTCCCTCGACTTGGCCTGCCCGACTGGACTGTCAACTTTGTCCTTGCCCTTGTCCTCCTCGGTTTTCCCATCGCCATTGTCTTCGCCTGGATTTTTGATTTCGGTGTGCAAGGGATAGTGCGTACGCCACCTCTTTCGCCTGGAGAGCGCCACCACTTCTCGGTTGCCAGAATTGCCGAGTTTGTTCTGATTGGCGTTCTGGTAGCTACCGTAGGTTACCTGTATGTGGACAGGCTTTCGCTGCAGAAAGCGCTGGTAGAACCTGAATCTACGGTTCAGGAGAAGCCTGGGTCCGGCCAACCTGCAGCCCCGAACCCTGAACAATACCGCGCCATCGCGGTGCTGCCTTTTGCAGACATGAGTGAGACGGCGGACCAGGCATGGTTCGCTGAGGGTATCGCCGAGGAATTGTTGATTGCACTGTCCCAAGTGGAGCAGCTGTCAGTCATGGCCCGGACCTCATCATTTGCCTTCAAGAATACGGACAAGACCATTGCAGAGATCGCCGACACCCTCGGCGTCCAGGCAGTGCTTGAGGGCAGCGTACGCCGGTCGGGCGACCGTGTGCGGATTAGCGCCCAATTGGTTGATGCCACAAGCGGTTATAACCTCTGGTCAGGGTCATACGAGCGCGAGCTTACCGATATCTTCGAGCTACAGGATGAACTGGCCAGAGCCATCGTGCAGTCACTGCGGATAGAGCTGGGGGTTGATGCAGCGAAGCAACTGATCGCTGAGCAGACCCGTAGTCCGGGAGCTTATATCTGGTTCATACGCGGACGGGCCTTGCTTGACTGGGCCAGCCCGCAAGATGTTTCCCAGAGTATCAGTTACTTCGAGAAGGCAGTGGAAGCTGACCCGGACTATGCCCTGGCTTGGGGATATCTCGCTACAGCACGTAGCTTGAATTTGGCATGGCGTACTACTGAAGAAGTGGGTCCGTCCATGATTATGGCTTACGAGAGAGCACTTGAACTGGATCCTGATCAGAGTGAGGCGCTGGCAGCCAAAGCCTGGATGACGCAGCTGCTGCAAGGTGACTGGGAAACTGCAGGAAAGTTGTATCAACGAGCGCTGGCTTCCGGATTAGGCACCACCGCTACGACGAGCTACGCAATGTTTTACTTACCGGCGATAGACAGAATGCCGCAGGCCCTGCGTCTGTATAGCGATGCTGAAAAACGCGACCCTCTGCATGCTGGCTACAAGTCTAATCTTGCTTTCCTCCTGATTTGGAGCGGCGATGCGGATGCGGCCATCTTGAAAGCCCAGGAAGCGCTCGAGTTGAATCCACGGCACTTTTTTGCGCTCACCGCCCTGGCAGAAGCATACAGGCTTACAGGGAATTGTTCCTCCGCAACTGACTTGCTGCAAAGCCTACCTGCATTACTGCAGCGACAGCCGAGGATAAGGATACAAGTCGCACTCTGCCATGCCTCCCTGGGTGATTACGCTAAGGCCAGGAAAATTTACAGAGATGTGGTAGAGGCTGACCCATTATATAATGCCCTTGCATTAGCCGTTCAATTGGCATTGAGCCTTGGCGAGGTTGACGAGGCTATTGACATGATGGAGCGCGGGGTTGAGAATAAATCCTGGTTGCAATTTTATTTCAAGATCCGCTTCAGACATGACGATGCTGTCAAAGACAACCCGCGCTACCTTGCACTACTAAAACGCATTGGCCTGGATGATGAATCAGTCGCCGAACTCAACAGCCAAATGTCGTTTGACTAGGGTATCCGAATCATTAGCTATGTCCCTTCGTGGCACTTAAGAGACAATTTTTGGGCAGAAATTGCTGACAGACTTAGCCTCCTTTGAGGTGTTAGCTGCCATCCTGTACAGCCGCATTCGTAATCTGAGTTTGGCTGATTTCGCCTATTAGAAATCCTCGGTGTCCCGACCGCACAACGATAGTCCTAGTGGTAACGTCCTGCTACTGATTGACCACATCTGATGGATTTGCTGCGCAAGACGATGCTTTGTGCAGAGTAGGCGTAGCCTATTTACCACCGTTCCTTTACGAATATCTTGCCGCTAGCGTCTCTTTGAATGACCTCTTGAGTTCTTTTGAAGCCTCTATATGCATTATGCTCTTCGTGATGAACCGTGCCGACAGTTTCGCCAGCCGAATTTACGACAGAGTAATCCCAAATATCCATCTCCCTCACAGTGCCTTTCCTGTCATGCGCTTCCATTCTCAATATGTCACCGGGATTTAGGACTAGCTTAGTTTTCCATTCTTCCATAACTAACACCCTTTAATCTGTCCTAAAGCATAGCCCACCTGAACCGTCCTGCTACCTATCCCATGGTCTGACACCTGTTTTCTGACGGATAACTAGAGCAATGGGAAATTAATGACCACTTAGAGGTAGAAGCAGACTTCGCCTGATGTCGGCTTTCGCCTAACTCTGACCGTTTGGTCTACAATAAGGAATTAAGTAAGAGATGCCCGAGTAAAAACACTTCAGTGCAAGTAGCAAAAGTAATATTCAACATGAGGAAATACTTGGCAACTCGCCAGGCAAAGGAGATATCAGATGACGAAACGACTGGAAGGTAAGCGCGTTCTTGTGACCCAGGCTGCGGACTATATGGGGCCTGCAACGATTGAGCTGTTCAGGAGCATGGTGCCGAGGTTATCGCAGACGAGAGCGATTTGACCCAACCGGGTGCTGCGCAAGGCATTGTCGACGCTGCTGGTCACATTGATGTATTGGTTGCCAACCTGGCGGCTGACGCCAGATTCGGGCTGTCCACGCTCGACACGGATGACACCGTTTGGCATACGGCGTTCGATGTCATGGTGCACCCCCTGCACCAACTCTGCCGCGCCGTCCTACCGCAGATGTATAAAAGAGGCGAGGGTAAGATCGTTGTCTTTGGCAGCGCCACAGGCCTCAGGGCACAGGACGGTGTCATTGCCTACTGCGCAGCTCGAGCGGCTCAAGTCGGCTATGTCCGATCAGTGGGTGCAGAGGCTGCCACCCACAACGTGCAGATCAACCTGATTGCGCAAAACTTCGTCGAAAACCGTGCCTACTTCCCGCCCGAGTTCCAGGCAACCGCTGAATTCAAGCACGAGCTGAGCAAGGTGCCACTTGGCAGGCTGGCAACTGCTCGCGAGGACGCGCTCTTCGCGTTGTTCCTGGCGTCAAATGAAAGTGATTTCTTCGTGGGCCAATCAATTCCGTTTAGTGGTGGCTGGGTGCAGTAGCTCGCTAAAGCTCAATTTGCAGTATTGCTGTAGGGCCATGTTATCTCCCAAAGCGTGAATTGGTTCTCGCACCAGACGTCTCGAGGCGTTTTATTGATATGGCGCGATAGACACATATCCGGAGGGCAACGATGAAGGGATCTATAGAGCATACTCGCGTCGCCATAAACACCATGCGGGCGCGACTCACGATATTGGGCTTTAATCTCGCGATCATCACCTTCCAGATCAGCAATACCCGGGGGCTGGGCGGCGGCACCCGCCTCGAGGGTTTTGAAACGACCGTGCACCTAAGTACCGGAACTGTGCTGTTGATCGGCCTCGCGCTGACTATCGCCTCGATGATGGTGTTCATTGCGTCAAGCGCGTTCGACCGAGAAGGAACTTGCGATAGCAGGATACTGCTCGCCGGCGACCTTTTAATGTACCTCGCATTAGCGCAGACCGTCTCGGGTTTCTTCAGCTCCTACGAGCGAGTGCTGGAAGTCCTGTTGATTCCGACGGAGGCTGAGCAGGGAGCGCTAGCTACGATCCAGGCGGGAATTGCAATCGTAGGATCTACGGCTTGGGCCCTCGTCATATATGTTGGCCCGATTGTTTCGCTTGCTCGCTCATCCCATAGCCGAGTTACAAAGCTGCTTCACACAATCGGCTATTTTGGCATCTTGATTTTCATTTCGCACCTATGGTGGGCCGCGCAACGGCTAGAGGGCCGCACTACTGCTAGTGACGGTTCACAATCTGCATGGTTCAACGCCTTCGCAGCACCACTATACTGGTAAATTTTTGCGCTCTTTCTGGAAATTGAACTGTCGGTTTTGAGAGCCAACTGACCTATTTAGAGCTGGAAATCAGGTGCGGCTTAATATCCGCAATTGGGTGCGCATTCAACCGGTCAACGCTACACTGGCATCCAAAAGCCCCTTGCGGTTACCGAACATCAGTGGCCGGCGGGGTCACTCGAGGGGGACTGCACCGCCCTTACTAGGCTGCCTGGGCGCTTATCCCGATTAACCGGGGCTATTGAAAAGAGACTGGTTAACAAGGGGGCTGGTGCTCAAATACTCAAGTCGTGCAGGTTGTAGTCCTTGATGGCTTGCCGTGCGCTTTCATCCCAGGTGTAGTCTTTGCCAGATTGTATGAAGGGAAGATATTGGTAGCTGTCTTCCTTCGGGTAGTGCTGTCGCCTGGCGTCAATGGCGTACCCGATTACGCGAGAGCGGTGTTCGATGAGCGCTTCGTCGTACACTTCCTGTTCGCTAGTCATCCCTGCTCCCATGACACCGAGGACAGAGCTGCGTCGGTGGAAACCGAAGTTGACGGTCAAGCGCGGCTCAAACCCGGAATTGGGGAAGGAGCCATGTACGATCTGCCGATTGCAGATAACGACATCGCCTGGGCCGCAGATGAGAGGTACGGCGCCTTCGAGGCGTTCGCTGCCGGACTCGGCGACTAGCTGGTTGATATTCACTTTGCCCACCTTATGGGTACCCGGAAGAACCCAAACACCGTTGACTGGGGTACTGCCATAGACCTGAGCCATGAAGTTAAATCCATGGATGCCCTCATCGAAGTCGTCGCTGTCCCAGTGGGTATTACCATCCTGGTGCCAGGACACGGCGGCACCAATGCCTGCATCTTTTATGAACAACGATTCATTAAACGGTGCGAAGTCATCCCCATTAATGGACGCTGCAACTCTGAGAAGTTGCGGGTGGCCATAAACTCGCAGGCAGGCCTCAGAGTGCTGGAGAGAGCCCAGCAGGATGAGCGGTACTTGCTTCGGCGCTCCTTCGTCGGGCTCCGGCTCGAATAGCTTGACCTGATGACGCCCATTGGCCAGCTCGGTACCACCCAGTGGGTCTCCCAATGGCTTGGACCAGAGCAGGTTCAGCGATTTGCTTTCGGCCCCGAGCGCAGGGCGGCAGTCAGGTGTCAGCTTCCCTCCGGGCTCTGCAGGAAATGTCGCTCGCATCGCCTCAAGATCTTCTTTGAGATTCTCTAATTCTGGGGCAGAAAGCACGTTCTCAAAGACGTAAAAGCCATAGCGAGAGTAGGCATTTATGATGCCCTCGGCCAGTCGGCCGGTTTCATCGAAGCGGATGGGGCCGCGATTATCGAGTTTCAGTGCCCGTCGTTCCCCGTTGATCAGGTAACTGCGCATTGCTTCGGCATCCTCGCCGTAGCGCGCGGCGCAGGCTTCGATCGATTTGAGTGTACCTAGCGTCATAATGCCCATCTCTCCGCAGATTTTATCAACAATAAAATTATATGAATGATAAAATCTGTAGTCAAGTTACTTGTGGATCGCATTATGAAAGGGAAGACGACCGCCCCAGGACACGCCACCCGTCAAGCAAACAAGGAACTCCGCAGGCAAAATATCCTAAACGTTGCACGGGATCTTATAGCTTCGCAGGGCTTTGACGCATTCACAATCAGTGAACTCGCCAGCAGGTCGGGGGTGTCGATCCCTACCGTTCACAACCTGTTCGGTAAGAAACAGGATATCGTCCAGGAATTGTTCAGCGAGTTGGTCGCGCGTATCGATATGGTGTTGGCGCAGCCGGACATCGTTAACCCGGTGACATCTACCGAGGTATTCGTCGATAGCCTGCTCGCTCTTTATAGCGATGACGAAGCATTCTATCGCGCAGCCTTCATAGCGGGAGAGCGCCTGGGTTTATTTGAGCATGAAATGTCCAGTGGCATTTTCAGAAAGTCGTTGCAGATTGCTGAACGACTTTGCATCCAGGCGCGCGAAAACGGGTTTCTCCAGGGCAGGCTGGATAGCCGATGGATGGCAGAGCAACTTTTCGGCGCTCAACGCCTTGCAAGACAGGACTGGGTAGGCGGTTACATTACCCTGGCGCGATTTCGCCAGCAGGCTTTGGTCGGCATGTTGATGACGTATGCCGCCGATGCAACGCCAGATTTCCACCGACATGTCTGCAAAAAGCTTGATGAATTGACAGGCCTGTAATCAGCAGTCAGCAGAGATTTCTGAAAAGCGTGAACTCCGCTTTGAGGTGAAAGCAGAAATTACCAGGATGTCCACTTTCGCCTAGGAGCGGCCACTCGACTAAACTGACAACAAAGCGTCTCTGAAAACCCAAAGCAGTCTTCGAGGTGCTTAAAGCTATAGTTAGTTTTTTAATCTCAGGAAGAAGAACGGTGAGGTCGATGATGGACGAGAAAGTATCAGAAGAGCTGATCGAGGCGGGGCGCGGCTATGAAAGTCTATTTGTGCCAGCCCTATTTGAGGCTTGGACTAAACATCTAGTTGTTGGCGCTGGAATACGAGAAGGCTCACGGGTGTTGGACGTTGCGTGTGGCACCGGTGTGCTAGCCCGAAGCGCATTGGCTGTGGCAGGTCCAACTGGCCGGATAGTCGGAGCTGATCCAGCGTCGGGTATGCTGGCTGCCGCAACGGAGATAGAGCCCCGTATTGACTGGGTATTATGCAGCGCAGAGTCATTGGACGTGGCTGATAATGAATTCGACTGCGTGATTTCCCAGTTCGGCATGATGTTCTTTCAGGATCGGCAGAAATCGACTGACGAGATGTTTCGTGTATTAAGGCCGGGAGGATCGCTTGCTATTGCAGTATGGAGGTCGGTTGAACATAACCCCGCATACGGCGACATTATTGCGGTTCTACAAGAGCAAGTCGGGATGGCTGCGGCAGACGCATTGCGACTCCCTTACAGCCTTGGCGATGCCGGCAAAGTCACTGCAGTGCTGGAAAGCAGTGGATTTACAGACATAACGGTTGCAGCAAAGACCGAAACCGCAAAATTTCCGAGCTCACGTCAAATGCTCGAGGCGGAGCTTCGGGGTTGGCTACCGTTATTCAACATCTTTCTCAGCGAAAATGAAATCCACGGTATATTAATTGAGTCAGACAAGACCTTGGGTAAGTATGCAAGACCGTCAGGCGAGGCAGTATTTCCGACTTCCGCTCACGTCTTTACGGCACGTAAGAGCTAGACCTATCCTGCATAGGGCAAACCTCGCTTCCGGAAAAAAGTGATTACCACTTCTGCCCGCGGCTGCCCGTTATTTTAGGGAATCTTGAGATGCATGAATGACAACTGTGAGATGAAAGCAGACATCGCCTGATGTCGCATTCGCGTGGAAGGAAACATTGCGAATATGCTATCGTGGGCGGCACCTGAAGGCGCAAAGCAAGCTCTGGTGAAAAAGCTGTTATGCGCCCTAGATAGACCGGGTCATCTAATGAAACATTTACTATCAGAAGAAGATCGCGAATTCAAAAGGCTAGTTGAATCCTGTGAGCTCCATGCGGCTGATTTTGATCATCGAGCACACATACGCTTGGCGTACGTCTACCTGGCAGGAAATAGTACAGATGAATCGGTTCATTTGATGCGAGATGCACTAACTGCTTTACTAAGACAAGCAGGAGTTGATCCATCTCAGAAATATCACGAAACACTCACAGAAGCATGGATTCTGGCGGTTAATCATTTCATGAAAAATACGAATGGCTCTCAGTCGGCAGACGATTTCATTGAGAAGAACATTGTGATGCTAAATTCAAAAATCATGATGACGCACTATTCTGCCGAAGTACTGTTCTCTGACGCGGCACGCAAAGCATTTGTTGAGCCTAATCTTGATCCTATCCCGAGGCATAGTGAGTAAATGCCAGCCAGTCGGCACATATGCAGCTTTAACCGTGCCGAGAAATGGTCAGGAGCGGCTTCCGCTTTGAGGTGAAAAGCGAACATCATTGGCGTGTCCGCTTTCGCCTGGAAGCGGTCTTTGGTTCTACAAGTGTCCTCGGAGCTGCTTTCGACTCATTGCGTGAGATCGACTAGACTAGACATTCAATGACTGAAAATAAGAATAGGGCAGCGTTATGAATTGGGATGCTATTGCTGCGATTGCCGAGATACTGGCAGCGACCGGTGTTGTAATTTCGCTTTTCTACCTCGGAACCCAAATTCGAGCACAGAACAGGGAGAGCAAATTAGCTGCGATGCACGAGATATCTGAAGCTTTCCGCGATAGTTATGGGCAGTTCAGGGACGGCGAATTGGCGGAATTTTTCGTTCGTGGAAATGTGGACTTCAAAAGCCTCACAGATGTTGAGAAAGTTCGCCTTTTCGCCACAATTAATCCGCTACTGAAGGTTTTTGAGGAGGCCTTCTGGCAGTTCAGGCAAGGCCGTTTCGATGAAGAGTTATGGCTCCCTATGGTTAGCCAGTTTTCTTTCTTTCTGGCAGCACCAACTTTAGTTCAAGCCTGGGAGCAAAGGAGGTCGCATTATAATGCCAACTTCCAAAAATTCGTCGACGACCTCAATAAACCGGAATACAAAATCCACTAAAGTGACCTATAGAGAGTGTTCTTTTCTACCGAGTAAAGGACGGCTTTGGTACTGAACTCTCAACTAAACTTAGTCCGCTTTCGCCTATGAATCGACATTTGGACTATCATGTAACGAGGGTGCGCTATATCACTCATACCAGACGCTCGTTAAAACGCAGAATCTGGTGTTCCAACGGAATTAATTTCCGTATAAATTACTGTTGACGGCTGGGTCATATGACGCTCGAGCAACTTGGTGGTCTCGGAGAATTCATCGGTGCGATGGCG
>JBALVO010000119.1:0-12035 GCA_036961445.1 Halioglobus sp. | reverse complement strand
TAGGCTTATACCCTATCGAGGGTTCGAATCCCTCGCTCTCCGCCATATAACTTATTGACTTTAAACGATTAATTTCAATTCCCCGCCATGCATGGGACCATTTTTGGCCCAATTTCTTGGCAAACACCATTCCTTCAGACATGAATTGCACCAAACCGCGTGTGTCTTCGTAGAGTATTTTCCTATTGTCTCGCGACATGGTTTTAAGGCGGCGAGTGTTCGGTGGATCCGCGAAAAAATGCTGCAGCTACAACCACGGAATCGCTGGATCAATCAGTTCAACTTCGCGCGTGGAGAGTATGGTTTACTTATAGCACCCGTGCACCCTGGCTCGACAGACTTTAACGGTCCCGTTTTTTTAGATCAATGTCTTCCCACGCCAATGCAATCGAGTCGGAGATTCTCAGCCCTGACCAGAACGCAAATCCCATCATATTGATTTCCTGGATTCGCCGGGTATTGCTTGAGCGAAGAGGCCAGTTTTCTGCGTCCAAAAGGAGTCAATATACCGGAACCAAATTAACAGTATGGCGTTCGGAAAACTTTGCTGTTGGACCGTTTTGTAAATTTTAATTGGTGTATGGCTCTAGTAAACGACATGTTTGCAGAGAGTAACTAGGAGCGTTACAATGAATCACATTTGAGGAGCTTGCTTTTGATCGACAGTTTTCGGGACCGCTGGCTTCAGGATTTTTATTTGTCAGACAAGGGCAACAAGAAGATACCGGCTGAGATCAAAGACCGGCTGTTCCGAAAGTTGCAGTTGATTGATGATGCGACCTGTGACCTCGACTTGCGTTCACCGCCGAGTAACCATTTTGAAAAGTTGAGAGGAAAATTGGCAAGCAAACACTCAATTCGCGTTAACAAACAATGGCGGCTGGTGTTTGCATGGGCTGGTGAGAGAGGAGAGGCTCAGGGCATCTATCTGGATAACCACGATTATCGATGAGGCAGGCGATGAATATTACGAAGCGACAACCCGTTAGTGTCGGCGAAATGCTTACCGAGGAGTTCCTTGTGCCCATGGAGCTGACACAGGGACGGTTGGCGGAAGCGATGGGTGTGAGTCGAAAAACTGTCAACGAGCTGTGTACTAACCGTCGCGCTATCACGGCGGACACCGCGTTGATGCTAGCCACGGTATTTGGCAATACGGCGGATTTTTGGTTGAACTTGCAGCAGCGAAACGAGCTGTGGAAAGCGCTAAACATACCGAAGCGGCGAGCTCGAATCGAGAAGGCCAGGCCTATCGCCGCTTGAGGTATATTTCGGGCGGAATAGTTTTCTGAATAGTTCATCATAGAAATGGCCCAGCACTCTGCCGGGTGTTCAACGATGCCACATCCAGGCAGGGTTGGACGAAGTATATCAGCTCCGATAACGATCTTTTGTTTCGATATCATCGGTGGAAAGCCGTTCTACGCGTGCTTGATATTGATGAAATCAAATCAGTTCCGCATGTGCCGTCTCTACTTTAGGGTATAGCGGCGCTGTTTGAGCGTTGCCAGTAGTCATCCATCGGCTAGCAGAAACGCTTTGAGAAGCACCACGATCTCATCGCTCGCGTCTTCCTGGCAGTAATGCCCAGCGTCAGGTAATTTGTGCACTGGGGCATCGGGCCATATGCCTTTGAAGTCGGCAATGGCCAGTTCTGCAGGAATAGCCCTGTCCCTGGCGAATTCACAATTCAAGCCGCCACTGGTAGTTCGAATAGCCCGCGACAGTGTTTATCCCATTGGTAATTATTGATGTCGATTACCTTTTTGCCCTCAGAACTTACGGGTGTAGCCCCGTTCCGGCCAGTATGAGTTCGGCTCTGGTTGTAGTAGCACTGATAATCCCGCGGCTTGTTTTCCAGATCTGTCGCAGTCCAAAACAATGTTTGATCAAGCAACTCTCGCCGAATACTACCAATCAGTCGTTCAACAAATGGATGCGACATCGCTACATGTGGCAGTGATTTAGTCTCACCTATATCAAGCACCCGCAGGTTGGCTTTCCATCGATGGTATTGAAATAGTGGGTCGTTATCGGAGCTGAGATATTTCGGCCTGTCTTGCCCAGATGTTGCATGGTTGAACATGCGGCAAAGAGCGGGGCCATCCACGTTACCAGCATGCACACCAAAGCCGATGATTCTGCGGGTGTACTGATCCATCACGACCATTAACCACTGGCTTTTCAATACTATAGATTCACAGCGAAATAGATCTACGCTCCATAGGCTGTCCTTTGCATGGCCGATAGTGGTCAACCAGGATGGCCCACGGTTGTTTGGATCAGGTTTGTAATGAACAGCGAGCACACGCCGGACGGTGTCTTTATCCAAGCTCAGTCCGAAAGCCAAGGTGATCTGCTGAGCTATGCGTGGACAGCCGTATAGTGGATTACGCTGTTTCATCGCAACGATGGTGTCTATGACTTCTTTGGACGGTCCTTTTGGACCTGGCTTGCGCCCGGCTTGTGGTGAATATAACAACCGGTACTTTCGCTTTTTCAGTGCAGAGTGAAACCGGAGTAGGGTAGATGGCTTGATGATTATGGCTGCTTTAACAATACGCTTGGGATTCAGAAATAAAGACCAGAAACCGAGCAGGGTACGATCCTGGGTTGAAAGATTCGGTGCACGTTGCTTTTACCTGTTATGGATTATCAGCTGCTGCTTCAGGAGTAGATTCTCAGCAATAACAGTTCGGCTACCACCGGGTCTAATCAGCTTAGCCAGGGTGGTGAGCAGGTGAAAAAATAGGTAAAAGACTTCTTTCATGCCTATCGAGGGTAATGCTGGTCGATGAGGGCAGCAAGGGCCAACTATCTGATATTATTGGAAAATTAACATTTCGCCAGGGACAGCAGGCAATTGTCACTGGAGACTTTATTCATCACCCCTGCCAGTTCACTCACCCTCAATGGGCCAGCTCTGCGGACTCGGATAAAGTGGCGGCCATTGCGACGAGGCTACGAATATTGGCAGAACATGTGGATACCCTAACTTTAATCATCGGAACGCATTTTGCAGGCGCAACCGCTGGTACGATTGTGAAGGATGGGGGTACCTACAGGTCTAAGGGCGGGAAATCTTTCTAGTGGGATTTTTTTTCAGTCAGCGGCCTTTTTTAGCTCGTCCAACAAGTGCGGAAAAACATCTGTTGCTGCCGTCTTGCCAATGAACAGGTCCATATGTGCGTAGGGCTCGAATACGTGACGTGAATAGTATTTTTCGCCATTATCCACTTCATTATGAGCTTTCAGCCATGTGAAGGTTCGAAGAGAAGTCTCTGGCAGAAAAATCTTATTACAGCCCCCCGCGATGAAATGAATCGGCAACTTGAGCTTTTCAACGTTGGGCAAGTAACTGTCGGTACCATTGGCATCCACCGCTATTTGCTTCTCGATGATAGTAGTCAGTTGCTCGAACGGCTTCACTGCAATCGTATCAAACCACTCCTCCATGGCAATGTGTGTCTGGTGGTTGAGCTGGTCGTGGGTGTATGAGGGGCCGAATATTGAGGTCACTCGGTGACAAACAGGATTGTGACATTGTTCGCCACTAGCTACGGGGACCTGCCAGCACACGATATCGACCTTCGCAGATTGTTCGGCTATTTTTTGATCGGGATCATCAGCACGTGACCGCAATGGAATAGTTTTGCTCAAATCCGGCATATTCTCGCCAAGGCCATGCTCCAGGATGTTAACCAAGCCAACGTCGGCTTTAAGGAAGTTCAGCCAGTTGGTGACCGGATGTAGGGTCAGCTGTGAGCTGATTACCGAGCGTATGCCTTGCAGTCCATCGAGGATTGACATCAGTAAGGACATGGAGCCGACGCAATGCACGATGGCCTGAACATCTGGCGCGCCGGACGCCTCTAGGATATGTTTGATAGCCAGTGGCCAGTCTTTTTTTACAATGTCATCAATCGTATAGTCAGTCGTCTCATTACCAGAATCCGGACTTGCCCGATACGCGAACAGCCACACATCATAGCCTTGGGTATCATTGAAATTATCGTTACCTGCGTGAAATAGATACTCGACCAGGTTCGTGTCCACAGTATTAGTAGCAAATGAATTCGCCGTTACCGAGAAGCCCGGCGCCAAGACAACTTGTTTTCGCGCATGATGATGGCCATGCTTGTAACGATACAGTTTGATTTTTGCACCGTCTGACGTGCTGAGCTGAATAATTTCCGGGTTGGGCAAATTCAACTCGCGACGATGCCCGCGTGAATGTTGGTTCTCCACGTGAGGAAAGTTCTTAAGGTCCGATAGCAGGCCACCGTATGCTTTGAATACGGTTTCAGCCACAAAACCTCCGAATTTTGCGACATACAAAGTGTCCAAAGTAGATTCGGCTGCCGGATATTTCTTTACAAGCGTGGCAAGTAGTTTGGCCATCTGGTGCTCTATCAGATGGTCCTTGTGTTTCTGTAGCGGCGTCTTCAAAGTTTGTGCCATCTGAATGGCATCGTTGATGCTAAGGGTCATAATTCCCCTTGCCAGGCGTTTACCGGTATTGTCATCGCCGCTGTATACATCTACGAACAACGTGGTGACATCATTCCACCAGTGCGAGCCTGACTTCTGGTGCAAATACTTGGTGCCCTCAAAATACATCGGGCCTTTCTCTCCCTGTAGATTGAGGCGGTACTCCATTGTCCATGTCTCCACCGCCTCCGGGTCGGGGTTGAACAATCTGAAAACGCCATTGGTAACCTTTAGCGGATGCTCTGAAAACAACTTACAGTGTACCGTGCCGGTGATGCCTGCTCGGTGTTTCTCAGTGAACTTGTTTAGGTTTTCAGCAGCGATGGTGAGGTCGTAGTGAATGTGCGTACTATCGGATTCCCCCTGTGCGAAGGCGAGATCGTAATCGCTTGAAATACGCGCAGCCTTTGGCGCATCACTGGTATCGAGTTTCTCCGTGAGAAAGCCACGCATGGTTTCCGAGAAACTAACGCCCGGGCTGAAGAAGTCCGGGAACTCTTTGACCAGCCCTCGCATAATTGACTTGGCTGCATCCATCTTACCGTCATCGAGAACGGACTTGAGCTTGCGCACTTGTTTGCCAATCTCGCCCCAGGAGTGGTGTTTCTCAAGCTTATCACCAGCCTCGATGCTATGCGGACTGTTGGGCTTGCTCTCATATTTCGCGGATTTTTCTCTATCGGTTGGTGAATCTGCAATAGTGATCGGCTTCACATCCTCAAGCGCGTAATCAATCTGCCATTTATGCTTGGCAGCTATCTGCTGCATGGCATGTTCCGACACTGCGGTGATTGTCAGCAGTGGATTGACCGCTCCAGCCGTGGGGATTACCGAACCATCCATAACATAGAGGCCTTCATGCAACCCGCCGCTGCCGTCGTACACCTCACAGTCGGGATTCACCACGCCAGTTTTTACGTTATCGCCCATAGGGCAGCCGCCCAGTGGATGCACTGTAATCAGCTTGTAGTTCATCGGCTCGGTCCACATCGGGTTAGGCACGAACTGGCCCTGAACTCCGATAGTTGCCGCTTTTAACGCTGAGTTATCATCCAAAATACATCGGCTTCGGCCAACATTCTTCCACGCGACACGGATGTTGCCGTTGTCATCGAGCGACATTTTCCCACCAGAATCGTCGTAACTCATGATGAGATAGGTCTGGGTCCTGGATACTGGGCCGGTGTAAGCCTGTGAGCCCAGGTGGCTGGGATCGTCGGTGATGACGGATCCGAGCTTCACCGCGTCCTTGAGGCGCATACCAGCCTGAGTGACTCCGTAGTGCAAAAAATTTGCGTACTGGGCGCCGGCAAAGAAAAAAGCCGGAGGCAGCGCCATAGCTAGTGCTCCAGGTATGACCCCTTCCTCTATTACACGGCTATCTTCTATGGGAGCAGTCGCACGATTATCGATCACACCGGTGATACATGGGCCAGGATAAGCCTCCAGAGAAACGTCGTTGCTACCAATCCCCACACCGTAGATGGGCGTGAGGTTGTCGTCGGTTGCTTTCGTATCCCAATAATTGTTGTATCCGAAGGCCAGCACATCTCCGTTGCCAGAAAATCGCTCCCCCAGCTGATTTGATAGATTCATTCCAGCGGCCGCTGAACGGAGTAGAATCTGAGTACTACCAAAGGTACCGGCGGAGACAATCACCTTATCGGCATGTAAAGTGGTCACTCTGGGCTCTACTCCAGAGAGGTCGGTGATGTGAACTACCCAGCTATCACTCTCTCCTTTGCTTAAAGTCTCGACTCTCGCCTCACAGATAATATCTGCGCCGTGGTTGGTAGCGTCGGGAAGGTAATTCATTTGTGTTGTGTTTTTGGCGGTGACATTGCAGCCTGAACAGCAGTCACCGCAGTTATTGCAAGCCTTTTGCTCTACGCCAAATGAATTGATTTGATCACTAAATGTAACGTTGATCGGAGGTTTATAGCACTCCACCCCCATAGACTTAGCCGACACCTGTAGTGCTTTCAATTTGTTGAGGTCATCTCTCGGGTAGGGATTGGCGCCAAGCATCTTTTTTGCCATCTTGTAGTGTGGCTTCAGTAGTTCACCGCTACGATATCTTTCGGGCCAGCTCTGCTGGTTGAATATCTTTTCGTCGAACTCCAGGGAGACGTTGGCGTTGATCAGAGAAGTTCCGCCAAGACCACAGCCGACCAGAGCATTCATATCATCGTTAACCTTGAGGTCGTAAAGTCCCTTGGCGTTACCTAACGGCTCGGCGCTCACCGCTGTGTTGAGCTGGAATTCGTTCTGTGCGGTCGAGATACTATTGGGAAAGTCGGGCGGTAGAATTTCTCGACCTCTCTCCAATAGACACACGGACTTTCCCGCACGGGCGCTGCGAGAGGCGGCCACGCCCCCGCCGTACCCAGAGCCGATGACGATGACGTCGTAGTGATTGGCAGCCTGATCGATTGTTTTTGATATAGCTTTCATTGTGCCGCCTCCGCCTTGATAACGCCATTTTCGCTATTTGGGTCGAAGCTTCTGCGCAGTACGCGATCAGTGTGCAGAGCAATATCGGTCGTCGCGGCCATCTGGAACTTGTTCCACATCGGTTGTGAATGCTTGAGCGCGGCATCCAGATTTTCCAGTAGCGAGCAACTCCTATCCTCGCTGCCACCGGCGCCCGCCACGATTGGAAAACTGACACCACCGTTGGGTGAGCAATTAAACAGTCTTAGCGAGCCCACATCGCAGTGTTCATCGACAAATGCAATTGCTGCACCCTGTAACTCACTGACCACCGGTTTATCGATGGCCCAGCCCCCGACGTTGTAGACATTCACCGGTGCTGAAAAACCATTCACCGGCAGTCTGTCCTGAAATGGCTTGTGCGTGTGTCCGTAAATAAAGTTTAGCGTGTGAGGTACGGTCTTCTTCTCATCGATAAACTGCTGTCTAATTGGGCCGTGCAGGTACCAGATCAGTTTTGCTACGCCATCATCGGACAGCACATCGAGAAAACTATGCCGCTCCGAGCCCGCGAACTGCCCCACGCTGGCGTCCAGCAAGGCTTCGATTGTGCCCTCTAGGGTTAGACTTTTGTTGAGAGATTTAACCGCGGAATCGCTCAGCCCGAAGTTGTCTACAAGTAGCGTTTTGATCTTACCGGATAACTGCTGAATAAACTCGTGGGTAGCGCCAGCATCCAAAAGCGTTTCGTAAATATCGAGGGTCTCATTGCCGAAACCTGCACTGCCAAGGCTGGACCAAAGGAAGTTAATCCAGTAACCGTTATCGCGCTCGATCTGGGTGATGTCATGAGTCATGGATAGCTCGTCGTCGAGCAGCTGTCGCAATCTACTCATGGCGAGATACATCGATTCGGTGTAGTGCCCGTGGTGCATTACCACCGCCTTGTCGCCAGCCTTATTGGTCATAGCGTAGTTTGGATAGGCGATCTGCACGGTGACCCCCTCCAAGCCGTTGACGGTCTGAATTACGTCGTTCAGAAGATAGGATTCCAGGTGTTGGGGATCGACAAGATGAGTGACCTGCCGCACGCGCTTCGAACCTTCCCCGCGCGCAATCTGGCCTACCATGTAGTTGTTCTTGACGTTTTGCCATAACTGATGGTCATGATTTCCCGGAAGGAACAGAATGTCTTTGGAGATCTTGTCCATCAATCCCGACGCGAGGAAGGTCTGCGCGAAAACCTTAAAAGTATTGACCACATCTACTGTTTCCGAAAAACCCAGGTCGAGTACATCGCCGAGTAACACTAGCCGCGTATTCTTATCGACCTCCAGTTGCTCAACGAGGGCCTGGAATGCATTGGACAGCGCTGTGAGTGTATCGCTGGGTTGCGACGGCAGTGGGTCTGCTTTGTCGGCGAGTCGAGTCAAAAGGCTATGCTCCGCACCGAGGTGAAGGTCGGACAGGCAAATGTATCGGAGTGACATAATATTTCCCGTATTGTTGGTGTTTTTTTTGGGGGTACTATTGATATAGTCTATGAAATGACTTCTGTCATTCCCTTTTAATCCAAAGGTCTATGTCACGGCTAGCAAATACTATTTTTGTTTGCCAGCCTGAGGAAACGGGGTATTCTGATGCGTCATGGAATGAGAGCCAGATCGTGGGAGCGAAGATTAACCTACGGTCCGCAACTTGCGATCTGGAATAACGAGTGATAGTCAGTAAAAGCAATAAGTTCGCTGTTATCGATCGCAGAGGCTGGAGCAGTTTAGCGTGGATGGAATAGTCCAATGGCTAGGTGCGAACGAGAGCGCAATCAGTGCTGTTGTCGGACTGATTGCCCTAATCGGGTTAGTGGCCAACTTTCTTGTTCAGTTCAGCCGCCGATTGCGCAAAACAGCGACGAGCTCACCACGGGTCGATAGTTCAGGATCTGTGGTCGGAGAACCTGGCCGGGTGATCTCTCGCTCAACGGGGTCCACGGGAGAGACCGTGCTGGCCGTCATGCCGATTACGGACGCCTCCTACGATGAGCGCGACGATGATTGGGCGTTCGAATTAAGAGAGGACATGAAGGCTTTGCTCGCCCGCTCCAGCCTATTCAGGGTTATCTTCTTGGACCGGCCGCAGACGCCAGAAGAATTGCATGCAGATGGGACTCACTATGCTCTGCACATCGGGGTTAGGCCGCAAGGTGAACAAGTCAGAATCAATACTCAGCTGGTGGATGTTCGCACGTCCCAGCATATATGGTCAGCGGTATACACGCGGCCGCTTGCTGCCGCGGTAGAGGACAGCGACGAAGTCGCTCATATAATGTCTACCCAATTGGTTGTGCCGATCGTGGAGTCGGAAGTGCGCCACACCCTCGCCAGAGACATTAAGGACCTGGATTCGGCGGCACTGACGCGCCTGGCTTATCATGCATTCCTCTTCGGCGGTCACGACGCGCAGAGTTTCATTGAAACTCGAAAACTAGCGAACTGGGCATTAGAAGCAAACCCGCGTGATGCCAGAGCTCTAGCGACCCGCGCTGTAACAATCGCTACCGGGGTGATTTTTGGCTTCAGTGAAGACCCTGAAGGTGATCGGCTGCTTGCGTTCGAGGATGCTGCAATGGCCATTAAATTGGCACCTATGGATGCTATTGCGCTCCATGCCCGCGGCTGGGTATCGACATATTTTCGTAGTTTCAAGGAGGGTGCGCCGTTTTTGGCCAAAGCCGTTGCGGCTGATCCGACGAATGCTCATATTCGAGCAGATTACGGTTTTATGTTGCTAGGTTGCGGTGACCTCGAGGGTGCGACCGAGAAGGTCGAAGAGGCGTTCAAACTCTCTCCACAAGACCCCCGCCAATACATCTGGAGTTATTTCAGAGCGTCTATTGCTCGGGCAAAGGGTGATTACGACGAGGCTCTAGCGCACCTCGATCACACAATCGCGTTTGCACCGTATCCACCAGCCTACCTTTCGAAAATACTGATATACCTCATTCGAGAAGATAACCAACTAGCGAAAGAAACCATGATCGAACTGGCGAACCGGTTTCACCCGCACTACAGCAAACAGAAATTTGTGGAGAATTTTACGAGGCTTGCTCGTACAGATGAACTAACGTCAAAGATGCATGTAATTGCAGCTGAATGGCCCACTGATCTAGCATGTTGAATGAATTGCTGAGCTGGTTGAGCGAAAACGAAGGTAGTATTAGCGCTGTTGTCGGTCTTACCTTCCTAGTCGGACTCGCGCTTGGCCCGATTCGCTCCGTCGTGCGAAGGCGCGATAACAACACTCCCAAAGAGGGGCGCGCGGATACCGACGAGGTGCTAGCTCCCACGCAATGTCAAACTCCAGCCAATTCCAGAGATACTTTGCTCGCATTGCTACCAGTCACGCATGCCCGGGATGATATTAGCGACGACGCCTGGGCACGCAGCCTCGATGAAGACCTCGCCACCTATCTCTCCCGTTCTACCGTTGTGCGAATCGTCGCCGGTGGCGGCGGTAATTTCGAAAGCCTTGAAGATATCCTGAAATCCCTGCGCAAACGCAGAGTGCGGTATACGCTGCAGACGCGTATCAGGCCAAAAGGCGACCAAATTCGGGTCAATACCCAGCTCATCGATGTGGCTACGGCGCAGTACCTATGGTCTCACTTTTATACACGGGAGCTAGAAACCTTCGAGACGGAGGCCGAAGACCTGGCCCATATGATAGCGACCCAGGTTCTGGTGCCCATTATTCAGGCAGAAGTGAGTCATGCGTTGGCGATGGACGAGTCAGAATGGGATTATCGCATGTTAACTCACGTGGGATACCACGCTTTCATGTTCGGCGGGCGCGATGAGGATGTATTCCGAGAGACACGAAAACTGATGAATCGTGCGGTTGAGCTGGGGCCAGAAGACCCGCACGCCAGAGCGACGCGGGCCATATCACTTGCTACGACTGTGGCTTTCAATTTTAGCGAGGATCCCGCGACTGACGTTGCTACCGCGAAAGCGGATATCGAACTTGCCATGCGTCGCGCACCCAGCGATGCGACAGTGCTTCATGCGCGGGCCTGGGTTTCAGGATATTTTGAGGGGTATAAATACGGTGTGCCTTTTTTGGAGCGCGCTATAGAGTCCGACCCCAGCCACCCTCATATCCGGGCCGATTATGCGTACATGCTTTTCTTTTCAGGCCAAACAGAAGAGGGTAAGGCACAATTAGCTCAAGCATTCAGGCTCTCTGAACACGACCCGAGGGAATATATCTGGCGTTTCTTCAGTGGTGCCATGAGCCTCTACGAGGGTGACCCGGAAGCCGCGATTGAACATCTAGATATTTCCATAGCATTAGCCACTTACCCGGTGGCCAATATGACGAAAATAATTGCGTTACTCGTGTTGTCCAGAGAGCAGGAGGCCAGACAGGCATTGGAGGAGTTTGCTTACAAGTGCGGTCCAACATATGGTCAGAAAGAGTTTCTATCTTACACCAGTGGAGTTAGTAAAGATGAAGCATTGACCCGAAAGATTCGGAAGCTAGCCGAGGTCTGGCCAGGCGACACCGCCAATTAAAGTAGCCTAAACTACAAATCAGGAATTGTTCTGATATCTATTTCGCTTTACCACCAATACCTCGTAGCGTCCCCTGGAGCCGATGAAGTTGGAACACAACCCGCTTACCAGGCTCACCACTATGGCTCCAAACACTGCGCTCCAGAAACCCACCACCTCGAATCCCTCTACAAACCAGCCAGCGAGATTGAGCATGCCCGCATTGAGGATCAGCAAAAATAGGCCGAGGGTCAGAATGGTGAAGGGTAGGGTGAGCAGAACCAGCACAGGTCGTACGAAAGCGTTAATGAGGCCTAGCGCTATCGCCGCCCAGATCAAGGCTACAGTGGAAGTCGCGCTGACGCCGGGCACAAGGTATGCCGCGAGCCATATGCCCAGCCCGGTGATCAGTGTTCTTAGTATTATTCCCATCATGTATTCAACTTATCATCGACACCAGCTGGCAGTCCAACCCGTTGGGCTGCCAATTTACGTGGCTATTGAGCAGCTGTTGCCAGAGACTCTAGAAGTCCATCAAAAGCCCGAAAGTTATAGGCACCT
>JBALVO010000118.1:4281-12136 GCA_036961445.1 Halioglobus sp. | reverse complement strand
CACACCCCGGCACACGAGTCGATAATTACCGTTGCTCCCTTCCAGGCCTGGCGGAGTTCACTATCTATCGTTGCGAGGGGACCGCCTGGGCCACCACAGCGACTGCACCAATAGGGCAGCGGCGCGTATTGTGCGTTAAACCCACTTTAGCTGCAAGCGCTGATCGCAAATTGATGTTGACCCCAATGTTAAATAGAGTAACATCATGTTACTCGCTCTTACATTCGCGGATTAGATACCGTCATGAAACTCCAAAATCACTCGCGCAACGCGGGCCTGCGCTCAACTATCCTGGGATTCGGGGCCGCTGCCCTCATTGTTGTAGGTCTGACTTCAGTGTTAAACGCACGCCTGGCGCTCACTCAATCTACGCCGCAGCGCAATCCTCTGACTGTCGACGCTGTGATTTATGCGCTGCAGGACAGCTATTCCCGAGAGGTGTCCTACCTGGGTTTACTGGTTGCTGGCAGAAAAGCGAACCTCGGATTTGAGATAGCTGGCCAAATTTCGAGCCTGCCACAGCGCCAGGGCAGCCCGGTACGGCAAGGCGAAGTAATTGCCACCCTGGACGACGCCGCGCTGCAGGCTCGCCGCAGGGCCACTGCAGCAGACCTGGAACAAGCACGGGCCGAATCGGAGCTGGCGCAGCTCAAGGCAAACCGGCAACGTGAATTGCGTGGTACCGGTGCCGTGTCCAAACAAGCCTACGACGAAACACGCCTCCAGGCGCAGGCAATGAGTTCCCGGGTCGCTGCCGTAGCAGCGCGCCTGGAAAGCATCGACATAGATTTGGAGAAATCCCGTCTGGTGGCACCCTACGATGGACTGATAGCCGACCGTTATGTCAACGAGGGCGCGGTTGTCAGCCCAGGCACCGCGGTTGTGCGCCTGATGGAAACAGCTTCGCAGGAAGCCCATATCGGCGTTGCCGCAGCGCGTGCTGCCGCACTGGAACCGGGCAAGAAATACACGGTAAAGCTGCGAGATCAAGCCTTTGAGGCCGACCTGCTGTCGGTGCGCCCGGATGTGGACCCGGTGACCAGAACCACTACAGCGGTGTTCGCCATTCCGGCCCAGGTAAAAGGTCTGGACGGAGAACCGGTAACACTGGTATTGCAAGAGGACGTACCACTCAAAGGCGCCTGGCTGCCAATAACCGCCATGCGCGAAGGCCAGCGCGGATTATGGACAGTCTACCGACTGGAGCCCTGGGAAGGGTCCTACCGGGCCATAACGGAAGCCGTCGAGGTGCTGGATTTACAAGGTAATAAGGCCTATGTGCGCGGCAGCCTGCCAGACCTGGCAAAGGTCGTGGCCTCGGGTCTGCATCGGATCACGGCGGGATCTATAGTCGTCCTGCAAGAGGACCAATAACATGCTGGCTCGCTTTATCTACAATCACTCGCGCTACTTTGCCCTGATCATAATCTGCGTGATAGCCGTGGGGATTACCAGCTTTCGTTCGATAGCCCGTCAGGAAGACCCCACCCTGACCAATTTTCTGGGAGCCGTCACCACCTTTTATCCTGGCGCGTCACCAGATCGTGTAGAAGCACTGATCAGCCGCCCTCTCGAGGATGAGCTGCGAAAAATTTCCGAAATCGACGAATTGCGCTCGACTTCCGGCACCGGCGTCTCGTCCCTTAATATTAAACTGGTCGACACGCTGCCCGACGAGGTTCTTGATCGCGTCTGGACAGAAGTTCGTGATGCACTGACAGATACCGCGGCAAAATTCCCTGCGGGCGCGAGTAAACCGGTCTTTGATAACGATCGCTTCACGTCTTTTACTGCGATTGTCGCACTGTCCTCCAGTGATGGTGTGGATACACCACTATCACTGATTAACCGGCTGGCACAGGATTTTGCGGACCAGGCGCGCAATCTCCCCGGGACCAAACTGGTGCAGTTGTTTGGTGAACCCGTAGAAGAGATTCGAGTAGAAGTGGATGAGGCCGCCCTGCTGTCTCGTGGCCTCAGTCTGCAACAGGTCGCGGCCGCGTTACAGGCCGCCGACGCCAAGGTGGCCTCTGGACGGGCATCAGGCTCTGGCACCGACATGCTGATTGAACTGGCCGGCGATTTTGACTCCACCGAGCGTATCCGGCAGGTCATAGTAAACACGTCGACCAATGGCAGCGCGACACGTATATCAGACCTTGGGCAGGTTTATAAGACCGCAGTCACTCCGCCGCCGTCGATGGCGGTTGCGCAGGGGCGCCCGGCCATACTGATGGGTGTATTAATGGAACCTGGCGGACAGGTGGATGTCTGGAGTGAACGCTTCAACACTGCGGTAGCGAACTACCGCAGTAATGCCCCAGCAGGCGTTAAACTGGAAATAACCTATGACCAGAGCACTTATACAAAAACCAGACTGCTTGGGGTGGCGAGCAATCTGGCAATGGGTGTCGGCCTTGTTATCCTGGTATTGCTGTTCACTCTCGGCTGGCGTGCGGCCCTTGTGGTCGCCATCATCCTACCGATTTGCGCCCTGCTTTCGATTGTTATTATGCAAAGCATGCATATGCCACTACACCAGATGTCTATTACTGGCCTGATCGTGGCACTGGGCCTGCTGGTAGATGGCTCCATCGTGATGACTGATGAAGTACGCAAACGAATGCAGCAAGGCCACAATCCACTGGAATCTATCACAGGTTCGGTTAATCGCCTGCGGGTACCCCTTATTGCATCAGCGTTAACCACCATCCTGGCCTTCCTGCCGATGGCTATCCTACCCGGGCCTGGGGGGGACTTTCTCGGCAGTATCGCATCGGCGGTGATCATTATGCTGGCGGTATCGACCTTGCTGGCATTGGTCCTTACGCCGGTACTCGCGGCATGGTTACTGCCAAAGCAAACTGGCCAGGTCGGCCACTGGTCGGGCAACGGCATTAAAAGCGGCAAGATGGGCATGTGGTTGGTGTCCTCCATGGATTGGAGTTTGCGTCACCCGGCGGCTGCGATCGCCCTGTCTTTGTCTCTGCCAATAACCGGATTTATGGCCTTCCCCACACTGACTGCACAGTTTTTCCCCGGCACAGATCGCGATCAGCTCTATGTGCAGGTTAAGCTACCTGACGGGCGCTCTATTTATGATACCGCGGAGCTGGTTAGGCGACTGGATCAGACCTTGCGTGCCAACCCCCAGATCCGCCGGGTAGACTGGACACTGGGCGAGAGCACGCCAGCTTTTTACTACAACATGCTGCGCACCCGCGAGGGCATCCCCTCCTGGGCTGAGGCACTGGTGCTGACACGCGACGAGAACCTTACTGATGAGCTTATCCGCCGTCTGCAAGTAGAGATGGACAGGGACTTTCCCGAGGCAAGGATCATTGTGCGCGGCATTGTCCAGGGGCCCCCGGTAAACGCCCCCCTGGAGATTGAGATTTTTGGTCCTAACCTGGCAAAACTGCAAGAGCTCGGTGATGAATTTCGAGCGCGTATAGAAACGGTACCCTACGTCACGCACAGCAACGCAACTCTGGTAGGCGGCGCGCCCAAATTGCTGTTGCGTTTAGATGAACAAAAGTTGCGCTTGGCACAGCTGCAATTGACCGACGCCGCCACGGCACTCAATGACAGCCTGCAGGGGCGCATTGGTGGTGAAGTACTGGAGGGCACCGAGCGCTTACCGGTGCGAGTGCGTTTCAAAGAACAGGACTGGGGAACCAGCGAGCGCATTGCCGATATCCGGGTACCCCTGACGAACCAGGGTCTGGCGGCTTCTACCCGGATTTCGGGTATACCACTGAACGTGCTGGGCAAGCCTGAACTGGTGCCTGCACAGAGCCCAATATCCCGCTTCAACGGCGAACGAATCAATACTATACAGGCCTTCATAACACGCGGCACACTGCCTGAAGAAGCGCTAAAATTGCTGCAGCAGCAGCTACTCACCAATCCGGTCGCCATGCCGGCGGGTTACTATTATCGATTCGGTGGCGATACTGATGAACGCGCGCGGGTCGTGGGAAAAATCATGGCGCCCATGGGACTCATACTGTCCGCCCTGCTTGCTACCATCGTTATGACATTCAACTCCTGGCGCTTGTCCGCCGTTGCATTGCTGGTGTGCATCTGCTCACTGGGTTTGTCATTGTTGTCTCTGGCTGTCTTTGCCTACCCCTTCGGCGTGCAGGCGCTCATTGGGGTCATAGGGTCGATAGGCGTGTCCATTAACGCTGCCATCATCATTATGACCGCCCTGCAGGCCAACGATGGCGCTATGGCTGGCGGCTTGTTCGCCATTCGCTCTGTGGTGATGGACTCCAGTCGACATATCGTATCGACCACTGTCACGACCTTTGGCGGCTTCCTGCCCCTGATTCTGGAGGGCAGTCAATTCTGGCCCCCTTTCGCCATGGCCATAGCCGGGGGCGTCTTACTGTCCACTATCATCTCCTTTTATCTGGTACCTCCGATGTTTTTGTTGGTTATTCGCTTGGGACAGCCGCGTCTGAAGCACATCGGCAATACCACATCCACGGTGACAAGCAGGCACAGCCAAGGGAGCGCAGCGGCATGACCAAGAAGACGCCGCCAACAAACTGCAGGGGATATCATCACGGGGATCTGCGTAATTCCCTGATTATTGCCGCGGGGCAACTAATACAAGAGAGCGGCTATCAGGATTTTTCCATGATAGATGCCAGTCGCCGTGCGGGTGTCAGCAGCGCAGCACCTTACCGGCATTTCAAGGATAAGGATGCCCTACTTGAGGCGGTGACCCAGGTTGCATTTCTGGCGCTGACGGAAAGCGCCAGAAACACTGACGCCATGTATGCACCCGGTAGCACGCAATCCCTGATCGCCCAGGGCAAGGCCTATATAAAATTCGTTATAGATCACCCGCAATTTTACGATCTCATGTGGGGTGATATAGGCCTGCGCTCTACCATTACGGAAGTTGCAGACCTGAAAACCTCCGGTTTTTACGTGCTGATGGACAACGTAAGTCACTGGTGTCAGAACAACCTGCCGGAAAATCCCGATGCACTGGATCTATCGGTAAAATTATGGGCGATGGCCCATGGCCTGGCATGCCTGAACATGAATCAGCAGATCGAAAAATTTCTGCCCGACGCTGATGTGTACGTTATGTTCGAGGCCAGCGCACATACCTTTCTAGATGGCCTGCGTGGCATGACCAAAGATAAGCACTAAGCGCCGAAACCGGGGCCATCTGCATCGGGAAAGTCCAGGTCTGCCAGCTGTAAATCCCCGCCTGCGAACTGCTCGCGGCCGCGCCAATACCAGAGCGACCACAACGACAGTGCATAAACAAAAGACAAAATTCCCGCCATTGCCGGCCTTTCTCGTGCCGCGCCCTGTGCAATCTCTGCCTTATCTATCTCAGCCATTACCGCCCAGCGAGCATCACCCACCTGCATGGGTAAATAGGCCGACATCACCTCTACTGCGCGATAATCCAGGGTCAGCTGTACACCCTCAGCACCTTCCAGAGCCAGCGCTACAGTAGAAGTATCCACCTCTTGTGACAACAACGTCGACGCGTCGGAAAAACGAGAATCACTGCGCATCAAGAGATCCTGGCCTACCAGGTAAGTCTCTCCCGTTTCGCCCATACCACTGGTGTAATTCATGATACCCAGGATTCTGTCCGTGGGCAGCTGAAAAGCGATCACCCCCAGAAACTCCCCACCAGTATCGTGCATCGCCGTGGCCATAAAAATAGCAGGCGCACCCTCACTGGGTGCATAGGCCTGTATATCACTGATGGCAATGGTGCCTTCTCTTCTTTCCTTTTTGGCGCGCTGGTAAACCTCTGCAAGCCCACTATTACGCCACTGTCCAGTTTCCAGGTTAGTGGTGAAGTCCGCCTCTTTCTCCACCGTGTACAAAATATCGCCCGCAGGCCCGATCAGGAAAAAATCATAATAACCACGCTGTGTGACGAAAAGCTTGGCCCGTGGATGCATCACGCCGTGCAGTTCGCTGTAGGCAGTGCCGTCCATAGCATCATCCAGATTAAGGAAAAAACCCACGGGGTTGGGATTGCTCTGCACATAACTATCGAGGACCTGCTCAGCTACCACACTGGCGGATGCGCCGTCCCAAATTCCGTTCAGGGACTTTTGAACACCAAGCATTTGTGGGTTGGTGCTCCAAAAACGCAGCTCTGCCTCCGCGGTAGAGAAGTATTGCTGCACCGCGCCGCGCCGCAACTCACCCAACAGCAACAAGCGGTCCGAAACCATGCGGGTATAGTTGCTCAGATTCCATTGCAACAGACCCCACACCACCAACACCATTATCAGCGCCAACCCTACACCCCAGGCAAACCAGAATTTTACTGAAGATGTCATGCTGTGGCCCTCCCATTGCCACCGGGGAATGCATCGGACAGATGCATACGATCCCTCACCAAAGCATCAACTGCCTGCCAGGTAAACGAAAAATGTTCAAACTCTTCCTGGCTGACCTTCTCGCGATTGAGATCGCCCACCACCTCCTCCAACATGTCCATTAATTGATGCTTACGCTCCAACAACTCATTAATACCACTTTCGTGGCGGGCCACCGCGGCGATCTTCATCAGCCGCTGATTAAACGTGTGCATACGCATGCGTCGGGAGCGCTGCCAGTAACTGCGCAACGCAAAAAGAGCCGACGAAAGGATAGCAATCACATACAGAAGAGCCGACACCAGGCGAGCATTTTCTTGCATGAAACCGGGTTTTTCCCGATCGTAGTAAGCTCTGGCGCCGGGGTGCGCAGTGATAACACTCTCTGAATCATCGGGCAAAGGACCAATAAACCCGGCCAATTTACTCGCTTCAAGGATTTTCGAGCGTTGCTCATAGATCGCTCTGGTCAATGTATAAACCAGGTTGGGATCCATATCCGAGCGCACAACCAGCAATCGATTCACCACCGCAGTCTGCAGATCCAGCTTGGGCAGAGCCGGGTAGCCTCGATAAGAACCCAGCGGGATTATGCCCGGCGCGATGGCCGGCTGCTTGAGTGCTAGCGCCTCTGACTGGTCGATGGGTACAAGGTGTAGGCTTTTATCACCTATCAGTTCACTAATTGCGGCATTGCCTGGTGCCCGCACCCGGAACACGGCGTCGACCTGCCCACGCTCCATGGCAAAGTTGGCGGCATCCTCGGACATGGGCAGCGCATTCAAACGGTCACGGGAGATCCCGTAATGGTCTGCGATAAACCAGAACGAGTTAAACTGGCCGCTGGTAATGGGTGGAATAGCAATGCGATGACCAGGCAGGTCAGCGAAGCTCTGTATCCCGGTATCGTCCCGCGCAATGAGGTGATAGGCGTCGTTGTATAGCGTAGTGACTCCCAGTACGCCATCCGAGGCAGGCGTATCCGCCTGGATCGTGCCCATGTCTATACGTCGGCTGTCCAGCAGACGTAAATTTTCACGGCTACCACCGGTTTCAAACACTATCATCTGAAATCCTAGCTCCGCATCATTCAATGCATCCGCTATGGCGGTGGCCAGTGCAAAGGTTTCACTATTGGCAGGGCCGCCAGCCACGGTAACGCGCACCAGCCGTGACTGCCCCAGCCACAAGACCAGGGCCACCATTGCCACCAACCAGAGAATGATCATCAGCAATATGCGTATACGTGAGGGTTGCAATGGCACAAAAACTCCAATCTCTCAAAGCGAAATTATATGCTGATACAAAGAACGAATAAAGATGGCGGGAGTAGTAGGATTCGAACCTACGACCGTCGGCTTAGAAGGCCGGTGCTCTATCCAACTGAGCTATACCCCCGTCGAGGCCCGATTATACACCGAGGAAACTGGGGTGGCCGACGGGTCTCGAACCCGCCACCTCCGGAGTCACAATCCGGTGCT
>JBALVO010000118.1:0-4221 GCA_036961445.1 Halioglobus sp. | reverse complement strand
CCCGACATCCTGCTCCCAAAGCAGGCGCGCTACCAGACTGCGCTATACCCCGATTTTTCCATTATGACGCAAGCGCCAAGCCCTGATTTCAGGAGGCCGCATCATACTCACCCGTATGCTGAGCGTCAACGGCAAATTGTTGATTTTACCTGCCTTTAGGTGAACCTGCTCTTCCACTGCTGCTGGATCTCATGTGACAATACGCCACTTTTTGCGGAAGTGGATTCCCCCTGTTAGCCGCAGCCTATACAAAGGATCATATCGCATGCCTGCACTCGTCCTCGACGGTAAATCCCTGGCCGCCCAAACTGAAGCCGAACTTTTAGCTCGCGTTGAGCAACTTCAGGCAAGGTGCAACGGCAAAAGGCCCATCCTTGCCACTATTTTGGTAGGTGACGACCCGGCCTCCGCGACCTATGTGAAGATGAAAGGCAACGCCTGTACGCGGGTCGGTATGGAGTCCATGAAAGTAGAGATGCCCGCCGCTACCACCACCGAGGAACTGTTAGCCAGGATAGAGGAGCTCAACAACAACCCGGATGTACATGGAATTTTGCTGCAACATCCGGTACCCGCACAAATCGATGAACGCGCCTGCTTCGACTCAATTGCCCTGGGCAAAGATGTCGACGGTGTAACCTGCCTGGGCTTTGGCCGCATGGCGATGGGGGAAGACGCTTATGGCTGTGCCACCCCTCAGGGTATTATGCGTATTCTGGAGCACTATGACATCGAGATAGAAGGCAAGCACGCCGTGGTCGTGGGCCGCAGCCCGATACTGGGCAAGCCTATGGCCATGATGCTGCTACAGAAAAACGCCACCGTCACCATCTGTCATTCTCGCACTCAGGACCTCCCCGCCATTATTGCCCAGGCGGACATCCTGGTAGGTGCCGTTGGCAAGCCGGAGTTCATCAAGGCCGACTGGGTCAAGCCTGGAGCAGTGGTGGTTGACGCCGGCTATCACCCCGGTGGTGTTGGTGATATCGAGCTGTCCGCGCTGGTAGACAAGGTTGCTGCCTATACGCCGGTGCCGGGCGGAGTTGGCCCCATGACTATCAACACACTGATTATGCAGAGTGTTGCGTCCGGCGAGAAAAGCCTGGGCTAGCTTGCTACGACCAGGGTCTGCACTGCCAACGCCGGTAAAACAACAACTAATCAGCTGTGCGTCGCCACTGCGTTCCCTGACGTGAATCCTCCAGCACCACGCCCTGTGCCAGTAGCTGCTGTCTAACTTCGTCCGCGCGGCCATAATCCTTGGCTAGCTTGGCATTCTGGCGCTCTACAATAAGCGCCTCAATGGCCTCAGCTGAAATCACATCTTCGGAGACTCCACCCTGCAACCATTGTTCAGGATTCTGCTCAAGAATACCCAACAGCGCGCCCGCGGCGAGCATACGCGCCTTCAGTGCCGGTTTATCTGCGGCAGACGCCTTGTGCAATTGCTTGGCCAACGCATGTACCTCGGCAATCGCCTGCGGTGTATTAAGGTCATCATTAAGCGCTTTATAGAAGGGCTCATCCGCGCGCGGGGGTTCTACTTCCACCGCGATGTCCTGCACCTCACGCAATGTACTATAGAGACTACCCAGCGTACTCTCCGCCTGGTCCAGCAATTCCACTGAAAAGTTCAAGGGTGAACGGTAGTGGGCTGACAGCAGTGCAAAGCGCAATACCTCGCCTCTATACACCTTGAGTAAATCACGCACCGAACGCACATTGCCTATGGATTTCGACATTTTCTCACCATCGATATCCAGATAGGCGTTGTGCATCCAGTAGCGCACGTAATCACCGCCGTGGGCGCAGCGACTCTGCGCTATCTCGTTCTCGTGGTGAGGAAAAATCAGGTCGCGACCGCCACCGTGAATATCGATGGTCTCTCCCAGGTGCTCCCTGATCATCGCAGAGCACTCCAGATGCCAGCCAGGACGTCCGCGGCCCCAGGGGCTGTCCCAGCCCGGATCGTCTTCAGCTGCAGGTTTCCACAGCACGAAATCGCCAGGGTGACGCTTGTAATCGGCTACTTCAACCCGCGCACCGGCAAGCATATCGTCCAGTGAACGGCCCGACAGACGGCCATAATCGGCCATCGACTGTACTGCGAATAAAACGTGGCCCTGCGATTCGTAGGCATGCCCCTTCTCTATTAGCGTGCGGGTTAACGCTATCATAGGCTCTATATTATGTGTCGCGTGAGGCTCCAACGTCGGCGGCAAGGCATTGAGCTGTGCCATATCTTCGCGGTACCTGGCGGTAAACTCGTCGGTTACCGACTCAATGCTGCGCTCGCCCTCCTTTGCTGCCGCAATGATTTTGTCATCCACGTCAGTGATATTGCGGGCGTAGGTGACCTGGCCAAAGTGGCTGCGCAGCAACCTGAACAACGTGTCGAAGACCACTACCGGCCTGGCGTTGCCAATGTGAGCCAGATTGTAGACCGTGGGACCGCACACATACATAGTAACGGCGCCCGGGACCAGCGGCTCAAAGACCTCTTTCTTTGAGGTCATGGTGTTGTAAAGATGGAGACTCATAGCGACCCTGCTTCCTGTTTAATTATTCCAGGTATCACGCAAACCGATGGTTTTGTTAAACACCGGCATGTCCGCGGTATGATCATAGCGATCAGCAACAAAATACCCCTCGCGTTCAAACTGGAACTGTTGTTCTGGCGTCGCCGCCGTCAGCGACGGCTCAATCCAGGCATCATGCACCAAAGACAGTGAATCCGGATTGATGTGCGCCATAAAGTCATTGTCGCCCTTGTCCGGAGATTCATGATTGAATAAACGATCATAGACCCTGACTGTGGCCTGCCGCCCCTCGGTTACTGACACCCAATGGATAACTCCCTTGGCTTTAATGCCGTCTTGTGGATCATTGCCGACAGTATTGGGAATGGTGTGAGCGTGGACTTCCAGGATATTGCCCTGGGCATCCTTCACGACTTCATCAGCCTCTATTATGTAGGCGTTACGCAGGCGCACGCGCTTACCCAGCACCAGCCGCTTGTACTTTTTATTCGCTTGTTCCCGAAAATCATCTTTATCTATGTACAATTCCCGCGTGAACGGCACGTCTCTGTGTCCCAGGTCTGCCCTGCTGGGATGAGCCGGAATTGCCAGTTGCTCGACCTGTTGTTCCGGGTAATCCGTCAGCACCAACTTTAACGGGTTGAGTACACACATGGCACGCGGGGAGTTCTCATTGAGATCTTCCCTGATAGCAAACTCCAGCATAGCCACGTCGACTACACCGTCATTGCGGGTCGTGCCTATCATGTCGCAGAATTTGCGGATAGCTGCCGGGCTATAGCCTCGGCGGCGCATCCCGGAAATGGTTGGCATTCGCGGGTCATCCCAACCAGCTACCACCCCTTCATCGACCAGCTGTTTGAGTTTGCGCTTACTGGTGATGGTGTAACTGGGGTTGAGTCGCCCGAATTCGAATTGGCGCGGCCTGCTCGGTACAGGCAGGTGCTCCAGCAGCCAGTCATAAAGCGGACGGTGATCCTCAAACTCCAGCGTACAAACAGAATGCGTCACCCCTTCGATAGCATCTTCCTGCCCGTGGGCGAAATCGTAGGTGGGATAAATTACCCAATCATTGCCGGTCTGGTGATGTGCTACTTTCCGGATCCGATATAAAATGGGGTCCCGCAGATTCATATTCGGTGCGGCCATATCAATTTTTGCGCGCAGTACCTTCGCACCTTCATCGAAATCTCCCGCTTTCATACCTGCCAACAAATCCAGGTTTTCCTGCACGCTACGTTCCCGGTAGGGACTGTTGGTGCCCGCCTCTGTCAAACTGCCGCGGTACTCTCGTGCTTCCTGCGCATCCAAATCACAGACATACGCATTGCCCTGCTCTACCAGGGTTACCGCCCAGTCATACAACTGCTGAAAATAGGACGAGGCAAAACGAACGTCCTTGTCCCAGGAATAACCCAGCCAGCGCACATCCTCCAGAATAGACTCGATAAACTCCTGACTCTCTTTTTCCGGGTTGGTGTCATCAAAACGCAGATTGCAGCGACCGCCAAACGTCTGCGCCAAACCAAAGTTCACACTGATAGATTTCGCGTGGCCAATATGCAGGTAGCCATTAGGTTCCGGCGGAAAGCGGGTCACCACCTCCTGCACAATGCCCTTGGACAGATCCTCGGCAATAATGGTCTGCAGGAAGTTGCTGGCGGGAGTATTATCCATAAAT
>JBALVO010000117.1:0-12187 GCA_036961445.1 Halioglobus sp. | reverse complement strand
GTCTGTGATATAGCCTGCGGTATGTATGCTCACGCCGGCGTGCTAGAGGCCTTGATTGAGCGTCAACAAAGCGGTCGCGGCAAAGGCTTGGCAGTGTCATTGTTTGATGCCATGGCAGACTGGATGACTGTACCGTTGTTACACCAGGATTACACGGGGCAGGCACCACAACGAGTCGGCCTCAATCATCCCTCCATTGCGCCTTATGGCGCCTATGTCTGTAAGGGCGGCGACCTTGTCGTCATTTCAATCCAGAACCAGAGGGAATGGAAAAGTTTTTGCGACCAGGTGCTGCTGCGTCCAGACTTGTTTGATGCAACTGCTTACAGCAACAATATCAATCGCTGTAATAATCGGCCGGCGCTGGACATGGAAATCAACACAGTATTTTCACAGGTGGAGCGGCCCGTTCTGGCCGGTCTTTTGTTTCAGGCAAAAATCGCTTTTGGCGCGGTAAATTCGGTAGCGGACCTGGCGCATCACCAACAGCTGCGCCGCACCCCCGTTACCACTGCGTCCGGTACGGTGGACCTGGTCGCCCCGCCTGTTATCGTCAGTGGTGCTGACCCGGTTTTGCGGCCTGTGCCCGGGCTGGGAGAGCACAGTGCGACGCTGCGAGAGGAATTCCGGGACGACGTATGAATGACCTGTCAGTCAGCGCATTTTTGCAGGACTCGTCCCCGGGAATAATTGCCTGTGTTTGCCAGCAGCTGAGGCTATAAGTTTGGACACGTTCGATATCACAGCATTACAGGCCTGGGTTGGCCGGCAGGAAACCCGATGCGATGTGATCTCTATAGCTCCGGTCACCGCAATGTCCGCGACGCTGGATTACAAGGTGCCCCGGGCCGGCGTGGGTGACCTCCTGCCGCTCCCCTGGCACTGGCTGTATTTTTTACCGGCGTCCACCGCGTCAGATTTGGATGTGGATGGCCATCCCCGGCGGGGTGGATTTCTGCCACCAGTGCCCCTGCCCCGGCGTATGTGGGCCGGTAGCAGTATTCGTTTCAAGTCACCGCTTTATGTGGGAGACGAGGTTCGGCGTATATCTACCATTCAGGACGTTAGCCATAAAACGGGCAGCAGCGGGGAACTGGTGTTTGTCACTGTGGCGCACCGTATATTACGCGGCGATGTCCTGGCCATCGAGGAACAGCAGAACCTGGTTTACCGTGAGTCGAGTACTGGCAAGGCCACACCACCAGCCAGGCCCGTCCCTGCCCAGGCTCAATGGTCGCGGCAGATCAGGCCCGATCCGGTATTGTTATTTCGGTTCTCCGCACTCACGTTCAACAGTCACCGGATACACTATGACCGGGACTACGCGATGCAGCAGGAGGGCTATGACGGCCTGGTCGTCCAGGGTCCGCTGACTGCTGCGTTATTGTTGGACTTGTTGTACCGGGAGTTACCCGGCGCGCAGGTGGCGAGTTTCGAGTTTCGCGGTGTGCGGCCACTGCTGGATGGGGAGTCCTTCCAGCTACAGGGGCGACGCGACGGTGAGTCGGTTAAACTATGGGCCTGCGATGGCTCTGGTGCGTTGGCAATGGATGCCGTGGCTCAACTGCTCTAGCCAGTGCCTGCAATTTTTTACCGCGGAAGATAAAGCGAGAATCCGATCATGCAACAATCCCTGCCGCTGTGGCGCTCTATGTTATTTGTTCCAGCCAATGTGCCCAGATTTATCGATAAAGCGCATCAACGGGGTGCCGATGCCATTATTCTCGACCTGGAAGATAGTGTGCCTCTGGAGCAAAAGGCGTATGCGCGCCAACAAGTCACGGCTGCCGCGCACAACTTGGCGCTCAACAGCACTGATGTCGTAGTGCGGATTAACGCATCCCTGCGTCTGGCGGCAGCGGACCTGGAGGCCGTCATCGGGCCTGATGTCCACGCCGTATGTGTACCCAAGGTCTGTGGTGCAGCGCAATTACAGTGGATTGACGAAGCTATTGATGAGCTGGAATTCGAGCGTGGGATAGCGGCTGGCAGTATACGCTTGATTGCGCTGATAGAGTCCACTGCGGCGCTGGCCCGCCTGGATGAAATCGCCAGCAGTACCTCGCGCCTGATAGCGATGATATTGGGCCCGGAGGATTTCGCCGCATCCGCCGGTATGGAGGCTGCCGCAGATGGTCTGTTGTTGCCCAATCAGCAAGTTGTCTTCGCCGCCCGGTCGGCGGGCATCATGCCCCTTGGATTTGTCGGTTCTATTGGCCAGTACAGTGACCTGCAGGCGTTTCGGCAAACCATCCGGCGCTCCCGGCGCCTGGGTTTGTGTGGTGGTTTTTGCATTCATCCTGACCAGGTGCAGATTATGAATGAAGAGTTTGCGCCTTCTGCTGATGAAGTCGCTGCAGCGCAGGGGCTGGTGGATGCCTATGAGCAGGCACTGAGGGAAAATCGCGGCTCAGCGCACTTTCAGGGGAAAATGATCGACGCGCCAGGTGCCAGCCGCGCCCGGGAACTGTTGGCAAAACATCACAGATTAGTCGCTTGGCAGATCAATACAGCAGGTAAAACTGGGCCCGAAGGATAAGATCCTTCGGGCCTGTTGGTGGTTGCGCAGCTTTGACAGCTAATGCCTGGGTGCGAGAGGGCTTAGAAATGTACCCCTTTCATCAATGAAGCCAGTGCTACCTGCTCGTTAGAGGCCTCAACTTTCCCGGTCTGCGTTTCGCCTTTGGCGGCAGCGGAGTCGCCGAACATGCGGAACACCGTGTTCATCATGACTTCAGAGAACTTGGGCGCGACAGCGGTCATCACTTGCAGGAATATACCCATTTGTGTGGCGATGCGCTTGGGCTTGTTGATCACGGCATCCACCACCATGTCCGCTGCTTCGTCTGGTGATAACACCGGCATGGAATCGTATACCGAGGTAGCGGATATCATGGGCGTGCGCACTAACGGCATATTAATCGTGGTGAAGCGCACGTTGCGGTCCGAATACTCCACTGCTGCGGCGCGGGTCCAGGCGTCGAGGGCTGACTTTGAAGCCACATAAGCGGAGAAGCGCGGGCTGGGGGTCAGCGCGCTAATCGATGACATGTTGATAACATGGCCCTTCTTGTTTTTACTCATTAAGGGCAGCAGGCCCATGGTCAGGCGCACGGCACCAAAGTAGTTGATCTGCATGGTGCGTTCGAAGTCGTGGAAGCGGTCATAGGACAGTTCCAGCGAGCGGCGAATGGAGCGCCCGGCGTTATTGATCAGGATATCGACAAAACCGTGGTTGGCGAGTACCTCTGCGACAAGGCGGTCGCAATCTTCCAGATTGGAAACGTCCGCCTGGTAGATGGTGGCGATGCCGCCCAGCTCGGCGATTTCTGCTGCCGTTTCTTCCAGTTTTTCCGCACTGCGCGCGACCAGTAACACATGGCCGCCGGCTTCAGCCAGACGCAGAGCGGAAACTTTACCGATACCGGAGGAGGCGCCGGTGATCAATACGATCTTGCCGCCGACATTGCCTTCCAGCGAGTGGTCTACGAACAGATCCGGGTCAAGGTTGCGCTCCCAGTAGTCCCAGATCACCGGCGCGTAATCGCGCAGGTCAGGACAGGCGATACCAGAGCCCTTGAGGGCCCGTTCGGTATCGCGGTTGTCGTAGCGGGTCGGGTAGTTCATAAACATGGTGACTGAGTCTGGCAGACCAGCGTCTTCAAGCAGTGTTTTAATGATGCGCTTTATCGGGGGCAGGCCGACCAGGGTAGTGCGTACAAAAGCGGGAACGAAACCGAACATGCGCGTGTCCAGGCGCATGTTGAAGCGCGGTGCGTGGCCTGCTTCGGCAAATATATTCATCATGTTGCCCATGCTGTGGTGGTTGGGGTCTGTCAGATGAAAACAGCGCCCTTCCAGGCCTTCCTGATGCACGATGTGATCCATGGCATCCACCACGTAGTCCACGGGTACGATATTGAACTTGCCGCCCTCAATGCCTATCAGGGGGAACCAGGGTGGCAATACCTTGCGCAGCTTCTGCAGGGTCTTGAAGAAGTAATAGGCACCATCGATCTTGTCGATCTCGCCGGTTTTGGAATTGCCTACCACCATGGCGGGGCGGTAGACACGGTAGGGTACCTGGCATTCATTGCGTACGATGCCTTCCGAGTCGTGTTTGGTGGAGAAGTAGGGGTGCTCGAGATTTTCCGCTTCCGCAAACATATCCTCACGGAACGTACCCTGATACAGGCCGCCGGCAGCAATAGAACTCACATGCTCGAAGCAGCCTGCCTCCAGCGCCTGGGCCAGGCAAATGGCGTTGCGGGTACCGTCGATATTGGTGGCGGTCTGGGCCTCTGCGGATGCGCTGATGTCGTAGATCGCTGCAAAATGGCAGAAGTGGCTGATTTTGCCCTTCAGATCGGCAATAGTGGCCTCGTCCAATCCCAGCAGCGGCTGTTGCAGATCACCTGTGACAGGTACCAGTCGATCATTGTTTTCGCCGAATCGCTGCTGCAACTCTTCGAATTTGTGCATGGACGCGGCGCGGGTGAGTACGTAAATATCGCCTTCACGATCCTTGAGCTTGTCAATGAAATTGCGCCCTATAAAGCCAGTACCGCCAGTGATGAAATAAGCCATGATTATTCTTCCGCCTGAGTGATTGGTATGCAGGTAAGTCTAGACCACGCAGTGAATCCCACAATTGCAGGGAATTGCAAAGTATAGGGGCAGGAATTTTCAGGGTTGTGCGGGTGGCTCCAGGTGGCTCTAACAGTTGCGTTGCCGGTAGGCTTGCGGGGTCATGCCGGTCCAGTTCTTGAAGGCTCTGTGGAATGTACTGCTGTCGGAAAAACCCATTAATTCGGCCAGTTGTGCGGTGGTGTAATCGCCACTGCTCAGGTAGTCGATAGCAACAAACTTGCGGCACTGGTCCTTTAATTGCTGGAATGATGTTCCCTCCTCACGCAAGCGGCGGTGCAGGGTGGGGGTGGTCATGTGCAACCGGTCTGCTACATCCTGCAGGCTGGGCAGCGCTCGTTGGAAGTCCTTGCCAATCAATTGTTTTACCTTGTTCCCCACGCCGTGGGTGTCTGGACTTATCTTGAGCAACTCCGCCGGGTAGGTTGCCAACATTGCGGCCAGGGATGTTTCGCTCTGCACAATGGGGAATTGCAGGTAGCGACTATGAAAATAGAAGCCATCGCGTTGTGCACTAAACTGCACCGGTGTACCAAAGACGTCGGTGTAGTTGTTGCGTGGATTGGCGCCCTGGGTCATCTCCACGTTGCTTAATTGTATGAAGCTACCAATGAACCAGCCACAGACCCGGTGCCACATGGCCATGGATAACACTTGACCGGTAACGCCGGGTAGCCAGTTCAGTTGTTCCATGCTGAAGTTTTCAGGTGCTGCCAGGGGGCGCTGTTCTATGCTGGAGAAATCGAAATGACAACAGACCATCTCGCCAACCTGCTCCAGGTGAAAGGTTTCTCCGTTAGGTTGCAGTCGTTGAAAGTATACAGATGCGCGTTGCATGGCCTGTTCCAGATTGCCCGCGTGCAGCATGGCCTGAAACATCATGCGGTAGGTGCTGAACAACAGCGTGCTGTGCACATCGCCACTGTGGGAAGGCAGGTCCTGCTGCAGTGTGTGTACCAGGTGAATAAACAGTCGCCCATAGTCCTCCACCGGTATACGGGCATCCGCTACTGTATTGGTTTGCAGTAGCACCAGAGGCAAATTGAGTTCGGCCAGTTGCTGGCGCAGTTGATCCTCCGGCATGGGTGCCAGACGCAGCAGGGATTGTGCGTAGCGCAGAGGGATTGTGACTGCCATTGGAATAAACTCCTGTACCACCGGTATTGTAGTCGTCGGCCTGCGGTGGGCAAACCCGGTCCTGTGGTGCAAAATCAGGCCCAGGAACTCTGCAAATTCATGCCATTGGCGATGACCAGACCACTGGTTAATATGCCACCATGCTGGCACTTGAGCACGCGCTGCGCCGCAGGGTCACCAAATTGAACAGAGGAACAGGCTATGTCTGATATAAAGCAGGAATTCGACGCTGTGTTGGCTCAGCTCACGGCTCAGGGAGCACCCTACGAGTTAGCGGGTGATGACGCAAGCGGCCATTATTACGCGCAGGCACCTGCCAACCTGGTGGAGGCTCTGTCAGTGGCGCGTCAGCACGGTGACCGGGAATTTCTGATTTATGAAGGCGAGCGGCGCAGCTTCAACAACTTGCTGGATGAGGCGAACGTTATCGCTGCTGCACTGCAGGCGCACGGGGTGGTGCCCGGAGATCGCGTAGCGTTGGCCATGCGCAATTATCCGCAATGGATGTCCATCTTCATTGGGGTAATTAGCATCGGGGCCGTTATTGTGCCGATCAACAGCTGGGGTCAGCCTGCCGATATTGTTTACACGCTGGAGGATGCCGGTGCGCGGCTGGTGTTCTGTGACCAGCAGCGCTTTGACGCCGTCGCACCCTTGCTGCAGGCAAAGGGTATAGAGGCGGCCATTGTGCGGCCCGTTGATGCAGACGATCCGCTAGGTCTGACCGCCCTGTTGGCTGATTTTCAGGGCAAGTCCCCCGCACCCGTCGATATTGGCACCGACGATTTGGCCATGATCATGTACACATCCGGCACCAGCGGTAAACCCAAGGGTGCCGCTTCTACCCATCGGGCCATCTGTCAGGCTTTGTATAATTTCGAATGTGCCGCAATCGCGGCGGCCATGTGTAATGGTGAAACGATAGGCGCGATGCTGGAGCGAGGTTTTGAGCCCACCTCACTGTTGGCTGTGCCCCTGTTTCATGTCAGTGGCTGCCACGCACAGTTCCTGGCTAACCTGCGCGGCGGGCGTCGCATTGTGATGATGTACAAGTGGGATGTGGACAAAGCCCTGGAGTACATCGAGCAAGAGCGTATTACCTCGATCGCTGCGGCACCGGCTATGTTGCTGGATTTGCTGGATTCTCCGAAATTCGATGAGGCAGACACCAGCAGCCTGTTTTCACTGGGCATTGGTGGCGCGGCCACTCCACCCAAAGTGACTACGCTGATTGACCAGAAACTGCCACAAAATTTTAGCGGTACCGGTTGGGGTATGACCGAGACCAATGCCCAGGGTGCACAGCTCACCGGTAAGGCCTTCTTTTATAAACCCGGCAGCGCCGGTTTTCCCGCTCCAATCGTCGATATTCGTATCTGTGATGAAGAGGGTGATGCACTGCCGGAAGGCGAAACCGGTGAAATCTGGGTGCGCAGTTGCGCCAATATCAGAGAGTACTGGCACCGGCCAGAGGCCAATAGGGATGAGTTTCGGGACGGCTGGCTCAAGACTGGTGATATCGGCTACCTGGACGACGAGGGCTTTTTATTCCTGGCCGACCGCGCCAAGGATATGATTATCCGGGGCGGAGAGAACATCTACCCGATAGAGATAGAGAATGAGTTACTGGAGCACGATGCGATCAAGGAGCTGGCGGCCATTGGCCTGCCCCATGAGCGTCTGGGTGAGGAGGTCGCGGTAGTGGTTCACCTGCACCCGGGAAAGTCGCTGGATGAGGCGGCATTACTGGCGTTCGCCCGTGCGCGCCTGGCGGCCTACAAGGTTCCCGCCCGGGTGTTTTTCAGCGCGCAGGCCTTACCGCGCAACGCGACAAATAAAATACTGAAGCGGGATTTGAAGGAGACTATATTGGCTTCCAGCCCGGCGGCGCGATAGATCATAAATTCATAAGGCGAATAGTAAAAATACTTTCTATTTATTTCATTTATGGGCAGATGCTAACTAATATACTCGCCAGCAGATGAAAAGGCCGCGCTGGTGCAGTGCGGTCAGTCATCGTACTGACTCCAACACCGAGTAATATGAGGTATCACCATGTCAAACTTCCAGCAAGACATCGACGCTGTAGCCAGCTTGCGTTCCGAGCATGGCAGCTCCTGGAACGATATTAACCCCGAGTACGCCGCGCGTATGAAAATGCAGAATCGCTTCAAGACCGGTCTGGATATCGCCCGTTACACGGCAGATATTATGCGCCAGGACATGGACGACTACGACGCTGACAGCAGCCAGTACACCCAGTCGCTGGGCTGCTGGCACGGATTTATTGGTCAGCAGAAGCTGATTTCTATCAAGAAGCATTTCAACACCACGGACAAGCGCTATCTCTATCTGTCAGGTTGGATGATTGCTGCGCTGCGCTCCGAGTTTGGTCCCTTGCCCGATCAGTCCATGCATGAGAAAACCTCGGTTTCTGCGTTGATAGAAGAGCTATACACCTTCCTGCGTCAGGCTGATGCCCGCGAGATGGGTGGTCTGTTCCGTGACCTGGATGCGGCGCGTGAAGCGGGTGATGACGTGGCTGCACAAGCCGCACAGAACAAGCTCGACAATTTTGTCACTCACGTAGTGCCTATCATTGCCGATATCGACGCCGGTTTTGGTAATGCCGAAGCGACCTATTTGCTGGCCAAGCAAATGATCGAGGCGGGCGCCTGCGCCATCCAGTTGGAAAACCAGGTATCTGATGAGAAGCAGTGTGGCCACCAGGACGGCAAAGTAACGGTTCCCCATGAGGACTTTCTGGCCAAGATCCGCGCGGTGCGTTATGCATTCCTGGAGCTGGGCGTGGACAATGGGGTGATCGTTGCACGCACCGATTCCCTGGGTGCAGGCCTGACCAAGCAAATAGCCGTTACCCATGAGCCCGGTGACCTGGGTGATCAGTACAACAGCTTCCTCGACCTGGAAGAGCTGGATGTTGCTGAAATGAGCCACGGCGACGTTATTATCAAGTACCACGATCAGCTGATGCGTCCCAAGCGCCTGCCATCCAATCTGTATCAGTTCCGCAAGGGCACAGGCGAAGATCGTTGTGTACTGGACAGCATCACGTCATTGCAAAACGGTGCTGACCTGCTGTGGATTGAAACCGAGAAGCCGCACATTGGCCAGATTGGTGGCATGGTTAGACGCATCCGCGAGGTCATTCCCAATGCCAAGCTGGTGTACAACAACTCACCCTCTTTCAACTGGACGTTGAACTTCCGCCAGCAGATTTTTGATCTGTGGAGCGAAGCGGGTAAGGACGTATCCGCTTATGACCGCAACGCCCTGATGAGTGTCGATTATGATGATACCGAGTTGGCTGTAGAAGCTGATGAGAAGATCCGTACCTTCCAGGCGGATTCCGCCCGTGAAGCGGGTATCTTCCACCACCTGATCACGCTGCCTACCTATCATACTGCGGCCCTGTCTACGGACAATCTGGCTAAAGAGTACTTTGGTGAGCAGGGTATGCTGGGTTATGTTAAAGGCGTGCAGCGCAAGGAGATTCGCCAGGGTATTGCCTGCGTCAGGCACCAGAACATGGCTGGTTCCGACATGGGCGACGACCATAAAGAATACTTTGCGGGTGACGCTGCCCTGAAGGCCGGTGGTAAAGATAACACCATGAACCAGTTTGGCTGAGTTCTGCTGTAACCGGGGGCAGGCGCAAGTCTGCTTCTTGGCGTAAAAAAGGGCGGGTTTATCCCCGCCCTTTTTTATGGGGTATTATCTGCGTTCACGGGCCGAGTCTGCCTGCAATGGGATGAACATGGACAACATCAACCAGCCAGCTTGTGACGCGTTGAATGAGCAGGCGCTGCAGCACTTTGCCAGCCAGGAAATCGAACAGGCTGTCGCATTGTGGCGGCGCGGGCTCCAGCTGTCGCCGAACGACTTACAAACGCACATTTACCTGGGGGCGGCTCTGCGTAGCCTGGGTGAAAACGTTGCAGCGGTAGAACATTACGAGCGGGCACTGCAACTGCAGCCAGCGATGCCGCTGGTGCATTACAACCTGGGTAATATTCGCCAGGATCTGGGCGCGTTGGAGCTGGCAGCAGAGTGCTACCGGACTGCCCTGACGCTGCAGCCGGATTTTGCCCTGGCGGCTTATAACCTGGCCAATATCCATCGTGACCAGGGACGTCTGCGCGAGGCGATCCAGTACTACAGGCAAGCCATTACCAGCGACCCGGGACATGCGCCAAGTTATAACAATCTGGGCAATGCATTGAAGTACCAGGGCGATCTGGCCCAGGCTATCACCTGCTATGAAAAAGCACTGCACTATCACAGTGATTATGCGGATGCGCAGTACAACCTTGGCAACGCCTTCTATGAGATGCAGGACTTTGCCAATGCGATGACCTGGTTCGACCGGGCCGCTATGCGCGACGCCGCGGCGCGAGCGCTTTATTGCAGCTACAAAACCAGGCAATTCGATGATTTTCGTGCCCGTTTACTGGTGCTGCAACGACAAACAGACCATCACTCCCCCCAGGTCGCCACGCTGGTGGCGCACCATGCGGTGAATTTTCATGTGGACAACAACTATGGTTTTTGTCCCCGGCCATTCGATTTTGTCTACCATGAATCCATGCCGGAACTGGCGGCGCCGGATTCGCCACTGCGAGAGGCGTTACTGGACGATATCAAACATGCCGCCATAGACGAGCGCAAGCAGGGTCGACTGCACCACGGCGTGCAATCCTCTGGTAATCTTTTCTATCGCAGTGAAGCCTCTTTTCGCACATTGGCTGACCTTGTGCGCGATCATTTCGGCCGCTACCTGGACCGCTTTAAGGATGCCAATTGCGATTTGATCAAGGCCTTTCCGCAAGCCCGCGAGTTTGAGAGCTCCTGGTATATTCGTATGCATCAGGGGGGGCACCTGACGTCGCATATTCACGAATCGGGATGGATCAGCGGTGCCCTCTATCTGGCGTTACCCGGTCGCCCTGAAGGCTCGCAGGAAGGCTGTTTCGAGCTGGGCGTCGATGGTGATGACTATCCGGTAGTTGCCGGGGCAGGTGAGTTCCGCAGTCAGGTATTACCGCTGGGGGTTGGGGATATCGTATTGTTTCCCGCCAATTTATTTCACCGGACCGTGCCTTTTCAGGCCAGACAAGAGCGGATCTGCATCGCATTTGATCTCAAGCCAGGCAATCCGCGTGTCTGAGCTGTAATCCGGCAGCAGTTCTGCTCAACGCGCTGTTATACTGCGCACCATGAAAACTAAATCAGACAAGCAAGCAACGCTGTGCGTGCATGCCGGGGTAGAGCCGGATGCGACACACCAGGCGATCATGACGCCTATTTTTCAGACGTCTACTTATGTGCAGGACTTTCCGGGTCAGCCTAAAACCCATGACTATGGTCGTGCCGGCAATCCCACCCGTGATGCGTTGGAGCAGTCTCTAGCGGCACTGGAAGGTGCCAGTTACGGCATTTCACTGGCCTCAGGCCTGGCGGCGGTGCAGGCGGTTGCGCAATTATTGCGACCCGGTTCTCATGTCCTGGTGTGTGATGATGTCTATGGTGGTAGCGGACGTCTGTTTCGCACGCTGTTCGCCCACTATGACATTGAGTTTGAATTCGTTGATATGACGGTTTCTGCCGATGTCTTTCAGGGCTATCTCAAACCCAATACCCAAATGGTGTGGTTGGAAACTCCGACCAACCCCTTGCTTAAAATCATCGATATTGCCGCGGTAGCCGCCGCGGCGCATGCTGCTGGCGCCCTGGTAGTGGTCGACAATACGTTCGCCTCGCCGATATTCCAGTCCCCGCTGGCCCTGGGTGCCGATATCGCAATGCATAGCGTCACCAAATACATTGGCGGACACAGCGATATTATTGGCGGCGCGCTGATGCTCAACGATGAACAGCTGCACGAGAAGTTGCGGTTTATTCAATTTGCCGCCGGAGCTATTAGCGCACCGATGGATTGTTTTTTATTGCTGCGCAGTATCAAAACACTGGCGCTGCGAATGCAGGCTCATCAGCACAATGCGCAGTGCTTCGCTGAAGCGTTGGGCTCCATGCCTGGCATTTCCAAGGTCATTTACCCGGGACTCACTAGCCATCCTCAATACCAATTGGCCAGGCAGCAGATGCGCGGTTTCTCCGGCATGGTCAGTGTGCGCATGGATGGTGATTTTCAGCAGGTCGCCCGATTTATGCAGGCGCTGAATTTATTTTCGCTGGCAGAAAGTCTTGGTGGTGTTGAATCCCTGGTTAACCATCCTGAAACCATGACGCATGCCTCTGTGCCCCAGGAGCTGCGCAACAAACTTGGTATCAGCAGCAACCTGCTGCGATTTTCGGTGGGGATTGAGGATGTCGATGATTTGATAGCTGATGTAAAACAGGCTCTACTGCAAGGCTAACCCAG
>JBALVO010000116.1:0-12215 GCA_036961445.1 Halioglobus sp. | reverse complement strand
CACTGGTGAGCCCGGCGCTCTGCTGACCAAGTACCACCGGATTCAAACCCAGGTGTTGTAGCATGTGCTCGCCCATATCACCTGCCCAACAGGTAAACTGCACCATACTGCCGTGTCCTACCAATAGCGCCAGGGCTCGCTCAACGCGGTCCATTGCACGAGTGCGCTGCTGGGGCAACATGGCCGCAGCCAAATCACGCAACGCCTGCCCATCACTGCCCTTATAGCCAAGACTGCCACCGAGTCCGGCGATGGGGTTGACGATGAGCCCAATATGCAATGCGGCCGTCAAAGGGTCGTACCAGTGGTAACAGCGATACAACCCAGTCCCGCCACCAGAGCGATATCACCGGGAGATTGGAGATTCCCCTGTACTGTACTGCCCAGCAATTCATGCCTATCTCGATACGTCTTGCGCAGCAAGTCAAAGGCAAGTCCCGCCTGGACGGTGTCATGGCCCAGCGTCACGTCACGCAACAATGCGTCATCACAAGCTATGTCATAGCGAGCCCTGAGCAGGTAGCGCAGCAAGTCCGTGCCGGAACAATCATCGGGAACCAGCAGTGCAGGTAGTGTTCCTGCTGGGCTATCCTGATGGGGTAATACGAGGCCGAAGTGCGACGCCATTGCAGTGCATAGCATGCGCGTGGCCAACAATTTTCCGTCCAGGCTATAACCTGCAATATGGGCCGAGCCCAAGAGCACCTGATCCAGCAGTGCCTGCTGGAGTCGCGGCTCCCCCTCCCACACATCAAGCACAGTAATCGGGCCTTGCCCGGTCTGCAGCAGAGTCAGCAAGGCATCGTTATCCACTACTGGACCACGACTTGCGTTAATCAATAGCGTTTCCGGTCGCAAACAAGCCAGCTCCGACGCCTGCAACAGGTGAAAGCTGGGCCAGGGCTGCTGCCTGGTGAGTTCCGCATGCAGACTTACGACATCACACGCCAGAATATCGTGCAGGCTGCCCGGATGACTAACCGTTTGCTGATCAAGCCATGGGTCGTAAACAAGGTAGTCGATACGCAGCGCACTGAGGCGAGCAGCCAGGGCTTTGCCAATGACGCCATAGCCCACAATACCGACCGAGCCACCGTCCAGGAGGCGCTCAAACTTGCCTTCGACCCGGGCTATGGCTGCCAGCACATACTCCACGACAGAATTCGCATTAGAGCCCGGTGCATGAGCAAAACCAATCCCATGCTGTGACAAGTAGCCCTGATCTATATGATCGACTCCACTGGTCGCAGTACCGACGAATTTGACTTTGGATCCGCGCAATAATGACGCATTAACCTGGGTTACCGAGCGCACCAACAGGGCGTCAACATCCTGTAATTCTGAACTTTGTAGCGCGCGGCCATTAACCCGCGTGATCCGGGCAAGTCCGGTGAGAAAATGTTCCACCGCTGGGATATTTTCATCAACCAGTATATTCAGCCTCATAACAGCGATAGTCTCCGGCCAAGCTTTTCAAGGCGCCTCGTCAATGGTCCTCCAATACCCAACTCCTCCAGGTATTCGATCACGCTCTCGATGTTTTCTGCCTCGAGTCGAAATTTGGGCAACTCTGTAACCTCGGGAATGTATGCCTCAAGACCGGTCAACTGGCGGGCGACCAACAACTGTGGCCAGTGCTCCTGCAGCCGTTGCGACACACCCTTCGCGCCGCGTATATCGAGTTCGGCGACCCGCTCAAAGTCTTGTTCCAGTGTGGCCAGGTTATCAAAAGCCTGCAACAAACGAGCAGCAGTTTTCGCCCCTATGCCCGGCACTCCAGGTATATCGTCTGTGGGATCACCCACCAGAGCGAGATAATCGGCGAACTGATTTGGCCGCACACCGAATTTATCCCGGAACCCTTCGGCGTTCAGCGTCACCCGGCCGGCAAAGTCCAGCCAGTGGTCCTGGGGGCCCTGCATGATCTGTCCCAGGTCTTTGTCGCGAGTGACCACCGATACCGGAATATTGCGTTCCTGAAACAGTCGCGCCAGGCTGGCCAGATAGTCATCTGCCTCATACCGACTACCGCCATAACAGGGCATACCTAATCTCTGCGTCACCTCTTTACAGGCGCGTAACTGGAAAGCCAGTGCGTCATCCGGCAATTCCCGACTGGCCTTGTAGGACGCCAGGATATCGTTGCGGTAACAACTACCCAAACTCTCATCGAAGGCCGCAGCGCAGTGTTCGCCGGGGCCAGCATCATCGATAAAATCGAGCAAGAAACTGGTGTAGCCATAGACCGCGTGAACCGGCCACCCGTCTTTGGTCTGCCAGCGATCGGGCAGCGAAAACCAGGCGCGAAAAATGTAAATAGAGGCATCAATGAGCCAGGCCCGCTGCGTAGACATCAGTTCAGCTCAGCCAGGTCAAAATGAAGATCCCGGGCGGCAATCAGCGTGCCAAATTCACTGCATAGAGCAGCAAAAAAAACACCGGCGCGCTGCGCCAAACCATGGCTCTGCCACAGGCGAGCCTGCTCATACACTCCCCCGGCAAATACGCTGGTGCCAGCCAACTCTTTCCCGCCGCCATCCAGGTTATCCATGCTCAACTGAAAGGGATAACCGCAGGCCCTGGAGAAATACCATTCAAGCGTCTGGGGCTTAACCTCCACCGCTTCAAATTCCTGTTGCCGGACTTCGCTGCGGCCATCGGGGGCATACCAATAGCCAAAGTCTACCTGCTGCCGACGATCAGCACCGGCTATACACCAATGAGCCACTTCGTGCAGGGCACTGGCAAAATAATCAGCGCGATAATACAACACATGACAGTCACCGGATTTGGTAGCCGGCTGGTACAAAGGTTCCTCGGCACCACCGCGCAGTGTGGTATGCAAAGTAGCAGTAAAACAGGCGTCAAATACTCGCTCAAGACGCGCGGCCTCAAATAGTTCCCGTTGTACTTTGTTCCGTCTAAGCAAAGCGCTCATTATCAGGAACCCTGCTTGCGCAGCGTATAGCGATAATGTCCGTCGAATGCACTTTGTTCGAGTAACTCATGCCCGAGAAATACACAGAATTTGGGAATGTCTCGCTCACTGGAAGGGTCTGTAGCCAGTACCTGTACCGTTTCGCCAACGGCAATATCACGGATTTTGTTGTGCAGCAGCATTACCGGCTCGGGGCAGAACAACCCGGTGGCATCGAGAATATGATCGGGGGTAATTGACATATGAAGATACTATCAGTTGTTTAACAGTGTCGCTGCTTGCTCTGCCGATACCAGGTCCCATTCCTCACTATCGGTATCGTACAGTAGTTGCAAATCCCCCGTTTTTAACTGAGCGTGCAAAGCGTTGGACTTCTGCTGAAGGGTAAATTCGCACTCGCCATAATCTGTTCCATCCCTACTGGCAAATTCTTCCAGTAAGGCCTGCAGGACATCTTTTTGCAGACGCGGCAGAGGTACCGCAACAAACTCAGCCATCTTCTTGCTCTGCTCCTTCTGATATTGATCAATGCGCGCTAATATACGGCTTACGCCTGTCAATGTGGAGTCAAATTGGTGGAAACATCCTACATCATTACCTTTATCGGCGAAGACCGCCCCGGGTTGGTAGAACAGCTGTCCAGCGTCATTGAGAACAATCGCGGCAACTGGCTCGAGAGCCGCCTGTCGCAGCTTGGAGGCAAGTTTACCGGCCTGATCCTGGTATCGCTGCCCGATGACAGTGGTACTGTACTGGAGGCCGACCTCAAAGCCCTCTCCTCCAGTGGCCTGAGCGTGCGGGTGACCGCCATTGTTGGCAGCGCTGTATCAGCTCCCGGGCGAGACATAACCCTGTCTGTTATGGGTCCAGATCGCCTGGGGATTGTGCGGGAAATTTCACGTGCCCTGGCAGATCGTCAAATTAACGTAGTGGAGATGGACAGCCATGTCAGCAGTGCGCCCATGAGTGCTGAATCGATATTCACAGCCAGGATCGATGCACAGATCCCCGACAGTACCGATATGGATGACTTGTCCGACACGCTGGATGAGATTGCCAACACGATGACCTTGGAAATTGACCTGGAATAGCCCCGACCTTATTGCGCGACTGGAAGGCATGGCAGCTAGTGATACAGGCTCATCACAGCAGCGTTGAAAATCCACTGTGCAGGTTATTCTTCGTCACGGCGCAGCAGTTTTCGTAACCCCACCCACAGCAGAGTGATTGCACCAGCGCATAATATAATCACTAGCGCCGCTACCACAGTGCCCAGGAACAACTCCGTCATTTCCTGGCGAGAGATACCAAATTGATCCATGGCCACCCAAATGAGCGCTGCCATGGCCAATACAGCCAGCACAATGGTGCGATAGTAGCGCCGCGTAGCACTGCTCACAACGTTGTTTTCCCGACTATTTTACTGCTCAATCCGGGGCCGATGACGGCAACACCGGGGTGTCACACTGTACGTCCATATTCTGAGCACGGTGCCGCAATACATGATCCATCAATACTATCGCCAACATAGCTTCGGCAATGGGGGTCGCGCGAATACCCACACAGGGGTCATGCCTGCCGTGAGTCACTATCTCCATGGCGTTACCAGCAGTGTCAATCGTCGCGCCCGGCAGCCGTATGCTCGACGTTGGCTTCAACGCCAGGCTCACGGTAATGTCCTGGCCACTGGTGATCCCACCCAACACTCCGCCGGAATTATTGCCGACAAACCCCGCCGGAGTGAGTAAGTCCCGGTGCTCACTACCGTATTGCTCCACCGCCGCGAATCCCGCTCCGATTTCTACACCTTTTACCGCATTAATTCCCATCATAGCGCTGGCAATGTCTGCGTCCATACGGTCAAAAATGGGCTCGCCCAATCCCGGCATAACACCGCTGGCCACTACATTAATACGCGCGCCGATGGAATCGCCGCGCTTGTTCAGGGCCGCCATGAATTCCTCCATCTGTGGAACCTTGGCCGCATCCGGACAGAAGAACGGGTTTGTTTCCACCACATCCCAATCAATCGTTTCCGCCGCTATCGGCCCCAACTGGGCCAGATAGCCACGAACCTGAATACCGTAACGTTTTAACAAATACTTTTTGGCAATGGCGCCAGCCGCCACACGCATGGCGGTTTCCCTGGCAGAGGAGCGCCCGCCACCACGATAATCACGAAAGCCGTATTTTTGGTTGTAGCTATAGTCGGCGTGCGCCGGACGAAACGTGTCCTTAATATTGGTGTAATCCCTGGAGCGTTGATTGGTATTTTCAATCATCAAACCAATAGACGTACCGGTAGTCCGCCCTTCAAATACGCCGGACAATATACTGACTTCATCCGCCTCTCGTCGCTGTGTAGTGAAGCGTGAGGTACCCGGCTTGCGCCGATCCAGGTCGCCCTGCATGTCGGAGGCATCCAGTTCCAGTCCCGGAGGACAGCCGTCTACGATGCAGCCCAGCGCAGGACCGTGGCTCTCGCCAAAGCTGGTCACTGTGAATAACTTGCCAATGGTATTACCCGCCATGATGCCCTCTTAAATGGTACGTTGAAGCGATAAAATAAAGCCGGACATTATATGCCTATCCGGGTCAGCTTGCGCTGAATTCTTGCAGCTCCTGAGCATGCAGGGCAAACACTCCGTGACCCCCATGCTCGAACTCCAGCCAGGTGAACGGCATACGCGGGTAGGCCTGCTCCAGGGCTGTCGCGCTATTACCCACCTCCACTATCAACAAGCCGCTAGCAAGAAGAAATTCGGAGGCACCGGATAATATGGCACGGGTTAACAACAGGCCATCCTCACCCGAACCCAGTGCCAATTCCGGTTCATGATGAAACTCAGCCGGCATCGCGGCCAGGTCAGAGGCATCCACATACGGCGGATTACTGAGGATAAGGTCATAACGGACGTCTCCACCATTCTTTCCCAAGGCCTCGAACAGATTGGACTGCAGGACATTTACGCGCCCTTGCAAACCCAGATGCTTGACGTTCTCCCTGGCCAAATCCAAGGCGTCCGGATCAACATCCAATAGGTCAACCTCGACCTCTGGATAATAATGCGCGACCGCCAGCCCAATGCAGCCTCCGCCGCAGCAAAGATCCAGCACCCGACGAGGGGCCGGGCCGCTATACCATGGCTGGAATCCCCGCAGTATCAGCTCCGCAATCGGAGACCGGGGAATGATGGCGCGCGGGTCGCATCGAAACTCCAACCCGGCGAACCAGGCCCGTTGCAGTAAATAGGGCAACGGTTGGTGGTCGCTAATCCGCCTGTGTAGCAACTCCTGTAACTGTGCCAGGGCTTTTTCACCCAACGGGTGAGGCAGAACACCGTCGTCGGAATCCAGCGGCAGGTCGGCTACTGACAGCACCATCTGGACTGCTTCATCCCAGGGATTGTCGGTACCATGACCAAAAAAAACATCACTGTCAGCCAGCGCATCACTGCAATATTGCAGTGCCTGACCAACTGTGGTCGGATTTTTACTGGCGTTATCATCATTATGCATAGCGCCAGTGTAACCGATCATGTGGTATTTTCTAAAACCCCTTCCCTGGCTGATTATTCAGTGAGAATAGCGCTTGGACGGGTTTGCCTTGCCCTAAATGGGTTGGTACTATCGCTGCCCCGCGGGCCGCTGAAGGCCCCTGTGTTTATTTTATAACGGAGCTCGTCCTGTGGAAGAAAACTGGGCAAAGATCATCGAGGCTATAGGCGAAGACCTGGAACGACCAGGTTTGGTAGACACGCCCAAGCGTGCAGCCAAGGCATTCGAATTTCTTACAAGAGGCTATAACCAGTCAGTTGATGAGGTAGTCAACAACGCGTTGTTTCCTTCTAACTCCAGCGAGATGATCCTGATACAGGACGTAGAGCTGTATTCCTTGTGCGAGCACCACATGCTGCCTTTTATCGGCAAATGCCATGTCGCCTACATCCCTACAGGCAAAGTATTGGGTCTGTCCAAGGTAGCCAGAATCGTTGATATATTCGCGCGTCGACTGCAGATACAGGAATCACTTACCTCACAAATCGCCGAAACCATTATGACAGTGACCGATGCCGAAGGCGTGGGCGTGATTATTGAAGCCCAGCATATGTGCATGATGATGCGTGGGGTAGAAAAGCAAAACTCGGCAATGAAAACGTCAGCGATGTTGGGCAATTTTCGGAGTGACCAAAAAACCCGCGATGAATTCCTCGCACTACTACAACTAAGGCGTTAATCAGCGATACGCAACAAGTCCACATGCAGATATTGCCTGTCGGCGGTACGCGATGAACTATAGATAACCAGTCGATATTCTGCCTCATCTTGCAACGCATAAACCCGATAGCGTTGCAGGTCCTCTCTGCCATACAGCACTCTTTGGTTAAACACTCGATTCGCCCACTGCACACCTTGTCCGCAAGCGCGCCCATCGCAGGAAAACAACAAGCTGGCGGCGTTGATCTCCTGCAGATCTGCAATGAGCGTCTCCATCACTTCAATTGAGCTAAAGCCATCTACGATCTGCCAGGTATTGCGCTGCAACAACCCGCTGTGACGCTCACCCTTCTTGAATTGCCAGGTTCCACGAATTTTCTGCATCGCACCCAGCCCAACTTCATGATCGATCACTTCCTGCTCGGAAACTGCAACTTGCCGCGCATGGGGCGAATCGTCCAGCTGTTGTAGCAGATCCGCCATGCTGCCAGTCATGGCGTAAGCGCAGCCTGCCAGAAGCAACGAAAAGACCGCGAACAAAGGGAAAAACAGCCGCTTTTTACCACTATAACTCATGTCGATTAATGCCCTGTTGCTTACTGTAAAAACAGTGCAATACGTTGCGCCACAGCGGCAACGGACTGCTCCATATGAAAATGATGTCCTCCTGCCACTGATTCAGTGGTCAGGTCGCGAATATGTTGCTGTGCAGTGGCGACAATTTCAGAATGCCGCGCATGCCCGTCTTCAGCCATAAGTAATAATGTCGGCATTACCAGAGCCTGTAATACTGCGGCATTCTGACCAGTTGTCAATTTTACCGCAGAAGCACCATGCAGACGCGCATCCGTGGTCCAGGTAAAACCTCCGGGACAGGCACACAAATTGCGTTCAACCAGCAACCGGGCTGCAGTCGCCGGCAGCCCACGCTCTCGACGAACATCAACTGCGGCATCAATTGTATCGAATACGCGACTTGACCCCGCCTGCAAACGAGATTTGTCACGGAGAAATTTCCGCATCTGATCGGGAAATTTTTTCTCATCCACTGACTGTGCCACCACAGCATCCAGCAGTATCAAGCGCTCCACCCGCTCAGGAATCGTGCTGGCTACCAGCCCAGAGATGATCGCGCCACGCGAATGCCCGAGCAGGCTAAAAATCTCCCAGCCCAGAGCATCCAGTACGCCCAGGACCTCAGGAAGATCATCCCAGATCTGGTAGGTAGCATCCGGCGAACGACAGTCACTGCGCCCGTGCCCCGTCAAATCCAGCGCCACAACATGATAACCCACCAGCAAAGGCGCCAGCAGACTATAACTAGCGGCGTTATCCAGCCAACCATGCAGCGCTAGCACTGGTTTTTCGCCGGGCTGGCCCCATGACAATCCCGCCACCTCCAGTCCATTAATACGCCACTGCAACGCCAGCGGTTCAGTACGACTCATATGGACGCATCGTATTCCGGTGGCAGCGCCCAGAATAACAAGCGGCCACAGGCTGGCGCAGGTACATCCAGGTCCAGTGTCACCAGGGCACCGGGCGACAGCGAGGGCACCCCGTCATTCTCACCGAGATAGTGCGCCACCAGGCAGGACACCAAAGGCTGGTGTGAAACCAGTACCACGTGCCGTAACTCAGGCTCAGCAGTTGTCAGATCGATAAGCGCCGCGTCCACTGCCTGCATGTCGCTACCCGGATGCAGGGCGACAAGTTCACGCTGGAGGGCGTGGGTAAAAACTGAAGACACAATGTCTGCTGTCTGGGTAGTGCGTACCCAGGGGCTGTGCAATACCAGTTCTGGGGGGGGGATTTTGCGGGTGTGACAGACATCATGAAACTGGTGACAACCAAAGCCCACGTCATCCATGCCTGTTCCGTTCAGTTCGCGCAGACGATCAGATTGCGCCCGACCTGCTTCGCCATGCCTCCAGATCGTCACTATCATTGGCGTCTTGTCATCTGATTACAAATTCCACGTCCTGAGCCTGCTCCGTGTGCATCATATCATCGAACACATCGACGACGGGCCTGTGCTCATAGAGAATCGCATACAAGCCTTTTACCAATGGCATATTCACCTCGCGGCGATCTGCCTCTGCCTTGAGCAACCCCAGTGTATTTATGCCTTCTGCAACCTGGTCCATATTGGCAAGTATTTCATCCAGGGGCTGCCCTTTGCCAAGTGCCAGGCCTACCTGGTAGTTACGCGACAAGGGAGAGGAGCAGGTCACAAACAAGTCACCTACTCCGGCCAGTCCGAGAAATGTCATAGGGTTCGCGCCCATGTGCACAGCAAATCGAGACATCTCGGCCAGAGACCTGGTAAGCAACATGCCGATCGTGTTTTCACCGAGTTCCAAGGCGGCAGCAATACCGGCAATAATGGCATAAACATTTTTTAACGCACCACCCAACTCCACGCCGTACATATCATGAGAATTGTAAATCAGGAATGTCTCACTGTGTAACAGGTCGTGGATAGTTGAGTTTATTGCAGGCAAGGCGCTGGCGATAACCGACCCGGTGATCTGACCCGCAGCAATTTCCCTTGCGAGATTTGGTCCACTGAGAACCCCTCGTGGATTATCCGGCATTTCCTGTGCGAGAATTTCACTCATTACACTAAAACCGCCGGCCTCTATGCCTTTGGTCAGGCTTATCACCAGCGTTTGCGTGGGGATATGCCCGGCCAACTCACGCACGACCTGACGAAAGGATTTACTGGGAACCGCCACAAACAGAATTTCCACACCTGCGACGGCCTCCTGCAGGGACGTGGTGGCATGGAGTTTATCATCCAGCTTATAGCCCGGTAGATATTCCAGGTTCTGTCGATGCTGGTTAACCGAATCAGCACGTTCCTGATTGCGCAACCATAGGTTCACACGGTTGCCGTTGCAGGCAATAATATTGGCGATTACCGTGCCGAAACTGCCGCCTCCGAGCACTGCAACAGTGTGCGAATCAGACATCGTTTACTCCATCGACTTTTCGTTATTATCATGGTGCCAATCTGGCCAACAGTCTAACAAAAAAAACGGGCAATCAAGCCCGTTTTCTCTAGGTTACATACCCTGGGTTAATCAGGCTTTACTCATCTCCAACAGCAACTTGTTCAAGCGCGCCACATAGGCCGCCGGATCGTCAAGTTGTCCGCCTTCCGCCAGGTTGGCCTGATCAAAAACGATAGTCGCCAGATCGGCAAAGCGGTCTTCGTCGGCCTCCTGATCCAGTATCTTGGACAGCGGGTGCGCTGGATTTACTTCCAGGATCGGCTTGCTTTCAGGTACTTGCTGCCCTGCGGATTCCATAATGCGTCGCATCTGCGCGCCCATGTCAAAATCACCCACTACCAGGCAGGCGACAGAATCCGTGAGACGATTGGTCGCGCGCACCTCACTCACCTTATCTTCCAGTGCTTTGCCCATACGCTCCACCAGCGCCTCAGATTCCTTGGCCAGCTTCTCCTGCTCAGCTTTGTCTTCCTCAGAATCACTGGCCAGGTCCAGCGCACCACGAGCGACATCCTGGAACGACTTCCCGTCAAACTCCTGCATATGATTCATCAGCCAGTCATCTACGCGATCTGACAGCAGTAATACCTCGATGCCCTTCTTACGAAATACTTCCAGGTGAGGACTATTTTTTGCCGTGTTGAAGTTTTCGGCTACTACATAGTAGATCTTGTCCTGCTTCTCGCCCGCACGAGACAGGTAAGCTTCCAGTGACTGGTTCTGCTCTTCATTGTCCGTGTGGGTCGTACTAAAGCGCAGCAGTTTGGCGATTTTTTCCTTGTTCGCCATGTCCTCAGCTGGCCCTTCTTTCAATACCGGGCCAAATTCCTTCCAGAAATCGATGTATTCATCACCATCGGACTTGGCGAGTTTAGCGAGCATATCCAGTACGCGCTTGGTAAGCGCACTGCGCATCGAATCCACTGCGGGGTCCTGCTGTAGAATTTCGCGCGATACGTTCAGGGAGAGATCATTGGAATCCACCACCCCTTTAACAAAGCGCAAATAGGTCGGCAGAAACTGTTCTGCTTCATCCATGATGAACGTGCGCTGCACATACAACTTGAGCCCACGTGTCATTTCCCGATTCCACAAATCAAAGGGCGCTTTTTTGGGCAAGTACAACAAGCTGGTATATTCCAGTTTGCCTTCCACCTTGTTATGACTCCAGGTCAGGGGGTCCTCGAAATCGTGCGATACATGCTTGTAAAATTCATTGTACTCATCGTCGCTAATCTCAGTGCGACTGCGAGTCCACAGCGCCGTGGCAGCGTTGACGGCTTCATATTCCACCGCGGGATCTTCTTCTGGAGCTTCTTCGCCCTCAGCAACTGGTGCCGGGTCACTGGCCTTGAGCATCATTACCGGGACAGAAATATGATCGGAATATTTCTTGATTACACTGCGCACTCGCCAATCATCGGCGAATTCTTCACAGTCTTTCTTCAGAAACAGGGTGATACTGGTACCCCTGTCTTCCTTGCCCTTACCCTCTATAGTGAATTCAGCTTCACCGTGCGATTCCCACACAACGCCATCATCGACGGCGTCGCCCGCTTTACGGGTATGCACTTCCACCCGGTCAGCGACTATGAACGCCGAGTAAAAGCCCACGCCAAACTGGCCTATTAACTGCGAATCTTTTTTCTCATCGCCACTTAAGGTTTCCAGGAAAGCCGCCGTGCCTGATTTTGCTATAGTCCCCAGGTGCTCAATGACCTCGGCACGGTTCATGCCGATACCATTGTCACTGATGGTGATGGTATTGGCGTCCTTATCAACATCCACCTGAATCTGATAATCACCCTGCCCTTCAAGCAGAGCGTTGTCCGCCAGTGAAGCAAAACGCAATTTATCGATCGCGTCGCTGGCGTTGGAAATCAGCTCCCGCAGGAAGATTTCCTTGTTGCTATACAGGGAATGGATCATGAGATGAAGCAGCTGCTTCGCCTCTGTCTGGAAGCCCATTGTCTCTTTGCTTACATCAACGGTCATAATTACCTCGAAATATCAAATATTGGTTCAAAAAAGCCCACGTCTGG
>JBALVO010000115.1:0-12234 GCA_036961445.1 Halioglobus sp. | reverse complement strand
CCCCCCACTTTGGCCGCTGCCAGGTAAACCTCATCGATCTTTTGTTCCTCAAAAAAATCATGCACCGCGGCCTGATTGGCTAAATCCAGCTCAGACCGTTTGCGTAGAATCAGGTTTACGTCCTCGAGATGTTCGAGTTGCCTAGCTATGGCGGAACCTACCATGCCTTGATGCCCGGCGATATAGACGTTTTTCATGATTGGATTATTCCTTGGCGACAGGCACATCATACCCGTGGGCTTTAAGTAGTGCGCTTTGCCTGGCCTGTTTAAGATCTTCTGCAACCATCTCTGAACACATTTCGTGCACGGTGATCTCGGGTACCCAGCCAAGTCGCTGTTTGGCTTTACTGGGGTCTCCCAGAAGTGACTCGACTTCAGCCGGTCTAAAGTAGCGCGGGTCTATGCGCACCGCAATATCCCCGGCCTGTACTTGCGGGGCAAGAACAGTGTCTGCGGATACCACGGTTCCGACTTCATCAATACCGCTACCGGTAAACTCGAGCTCGATCCCGGCTTCTCGCGCCGACAGGGTTACAAAATCCCGTACCGAAAGTTGTTCGCCTGTGGCGATCACGAAATCTTCTGGCTGGTCTTGTTGTAGCATCATCCACTGCATACGTACGTAGTCTTTGGCGTGACCCCAATCACGCATGGCGTCCATGTTACCCATGTACAGACAGTGTTCCAGTCCATGAGCGATATTGGCTATAGCACGGGTAATTTTGCGGGTGACGAAGGTTTCGCCACGCCGGGGTGACTCGTGATTGAACAGGATGCCATTACAGGCATACATGCCATAGGCTTCACGGTAGTTAACGGTTATCCAGTACGCATAGAGTTTGGCAACCCCATAGGGCGATCGAGGATGAAACGGTGTTGTCTCGGTTTGGGGAACCTCTTGTACCAGGCCGTAAAGCTCCGACGTTGATGCCTGGTAGAAGCGCGTTGTTTTCTCCAGGCCTAGAAGCCGGATCGCCTCGAGTAAACGCAGTGTTCCCATAGCGTCGACATCAGCGGTATATTCCGGGGCCTCGAAAGACACGGCAACGTGCGATTGGGCACCCAGGTTGTAAACTTCATCAGGCTGAACCTCCTGCAAAATCCGGGTCATGTTGGATGAGTCCGTCAAATCACCGTAGTGGAGCAGCAGTTTGGGGTTTTCCTCATGCCGATCCTGGTAAATATGGTCGATGCGCTGGGTATTGAATGATGAGGCGCGACGCTTGATCCCGTGTACTTCATACCCTTTCTCCAAAAGGAGTTCGGCGAGATAGGAGCCGTCTTGGCCTGTGATCCCGGTTATAAGCGCTTTTTTCATAATGGTTAGTTTTCCCTCGAAAATTTATTTTAGGTCTACGGCTTGCAGGTTGTATATGGCGGTTGGACTATTTATTCGCCTATTTGGCCGATTGAACTGGGGCATTGTCGGGAGTGATCGACATTAATATCCCCTCTGGCTTGTCCCATAGCGGTGTTGCCAGAAGACCGGTTTGCTGGTCAATTATACCTGCGTAATCTTTTGCTGTGGCGTGCTTGTAGCCGGGTTCAGCATAGCGGGTGCGCAATACTAATAGCTTGTTGGCAATCTGGAAGGGAGCGCTTTGTGCCGTGCCATCGTGAGCGAATACCGGGGCCGGAAGCGCCAGGTATTTGGCTCTGAGGGCCTCGAAGCGCATTGTCTGCTGTTCAGCCATGATGATGGTGCGCGAATTGTTGTTTGTAATTGCTGGCCGTACCGCCTCTACGAGTTGCCAGGTGTACTGGTCATCACCAAAGTTCATGTGGGTGGCGGTTACAAGCGGGTAAGTGCCGATAGTGTCGTTAGCCTGCGCTATGCCGTTGAATGTCCACCGCAGGTCGAGCAGGGTCCAGGCGACAAATGCGCAGGTTAGCGCACCTAAGTAAGCGCCTGTTTTTCGTCGAGAGAACAAAGTAACCATGACTACCGTGAGGAGTACCCAGGCACCCATCAAAGCGGGCAGCGGTATGCTACTCAAGCCAGCTCCGGCGGGGATCCAATGCACAGATTTTTGTGACCATCGTGAGGTCTCGAGCCAGTTATGGGTCAATTTGCGCAGTTGCAGTGCCAGAGAGTAGGGGCTCAGTGTTAGCCGGTAAAACTCTGCGGTCTCGTCTTCGTGAGCATAGAAAATCACACCAAGCTCAGTGATTCTCCCCTGCCATTGCGGCAAGTCCCCCAGGTTTATCCAGCGCTTACCGCCACCGGGAATTTCGGTGGAGTGCAAGTCCTCTGGATCGGCTCCGTTGCGCCAGAAAAACGTAAAGCGGTTGGTGTAGGCGTCAGCGGTCTCCAGCTGGAGTATGCCCAGGTCCTTTGCTTGCAGCTGTACCGGGCCAGTGGATAGAATGGCAATGTTGTTCTCATAGTGCTCAATGATGCCTACATCCCCCGCTACGCGACCGCCACCGGCCATAATACGCATCTTTTGGGCGGGAAAAACCAGTGGGTCACCAGCGGTGGCCGGATAGGCGGCCATCAGATAAATAGTGGCTCCGGCCAGAGTGATCAGTAGACCCAGGAGAGGCGCCAGAAGAGCGAACTTAGTGGCGGGGCTGTCTTTGCGTGACCCCCAAAAGGCGTGTAATACAATAGCCAGCAAAAAAGTTAGCGCTGGCGCAAAGTGCAGAGGCAGGCGATTGATGGCAGTCCAGTCCTCAGCCCACTGGCCGGAAGCTGTCCCTTCAAAAATGACCAGCTGCGCTGCCAGCAATACGGCATAGAAGGCCAGGGCGGCTTTTCTAAGTGCGCCACCTGGGGTAAACCACAGGCTGATAGCGGCAACAAGGGTTAACGTCCACAGCAGGTGCCAGGTGCCGTTCTCGAAAAAATTGTCCTGATAATCGTCCCATAGCTCGAAGCTCTGGAGAGCGTGGCTTCCCAGTAGCGGAATATGAAATCTGCCATCGGCATACCCTATCCCTCCCAGGAATGGAAGCTCAAGATAGGTAACATCTGTCAGCCAGCCCAGCGCCGCGATGCCTGCCGCTAGTGCCAGTCCGGCCAGAACCAGGCCCAAACGTTTGGTCAACGCCACCACTAGCAGGGCGGCGATAAACCAGACCATACCTTCCATTTTTGTGGCAATACCCATGGCCACCATGCCCAGTCCAAGTAGCGATTGGAAACGGCTATGACGGATTATGCCGTGCAGCAGTGCTACGAACCCGAGGCCGGTGAATCCCGCCATCCAGATATCGGACTGCCCGGCCAGCGCCAGGTGCGCGCCGACCAGAGGCAGGGAGAGCAGCAGGTAGGCACAAAGCGCTGACAGCCATTTAGCCAGGCCAAATTCTCTGCACTGACCATATAGGGCAAGGCCCAGGGCGATCCCACAAAACAGCACCGGTATATTGGTCAGGGTTTCGCTCCAGTACCCTAAACTCGTGGCAGCCCACAGGGCCAGCACTGGGGCAAAGGTGGGGTAGCGGTTCCCCGCCACGTTGTATAGAGCCTCACCTGTGCCGCGTAGCCAGTCGGTGGGGCTATCCAGTACGAAGATGTGCCCGGTGTAGAACCAGGCCTTGGCGCGGTACATCCAGTTGAGCCAGGCATCCCAGGGGAATACCGGGCGGTGCAGGATTTCGATGGCTACAAAAAGCAGGTGTAGGCTGGCCCAGGCGGCAAAAAGCCAAAAAAGGGCTTTGGTGGTACTTGAGTCCGGCTCCGCCACAGTAAACCCGGTATCGGGCGAAGAGGGTGCACGTGTTTTAGAAAGCACGATGGCGCCGGCGGCAGTAACCAGGCAGACGAACGCCAATATTGGCCAGAATTCGACCTTGTCGAACAGGGCGTTCCCGGTCAGGACGACGCCCTGCAAGCCCGCATAGCCAAAGAAAAGCCCATAACCAATCAGCAGTGGATTATTCGGCTTCCCCGGATTTAGCCACTGCTTAAGCGCCGCTAGCCAGAGGTAGCCGCCCAGCCAGGGCAGGAGTAGGCCTATCGTTAGGCGAAAGTACTCCATTTAGAGCGCGGATTTACGCTGCGCAATAGAATATAAAACTAGCGAAAGAAATACGCCAAGAAATAAGCCACCCGCTATGGCAAGGGCAACAATAAGTGTTTTCTTTGGTTTCACTGGAGCATTGGGCAATTCGACGGGATTTGCCAATGCCAGCATCTTTAATGAACTATAGTCTTGGCCGGAATAGGCTTTGAGCACATTGATATCAAGACGCAGATCCGTAACCATCTCGTTCAGGTATGGGGAGTCACTTTCTGCCCGCAGAAGCATCGCCTGCTGTAGCTTATTTTCCAGCGATATGGTGCGCGCTCGGAGTTTGTACTCTATCTCCTCAGTTAGGGCCGCAATAGCGTTGTTGTTGGCCTCGGATAGCAGGTACTCCAGTACTGTGCGGGCGTGCACCCTGTCGGGGTGTTCAAATGACACTACCGCGTACTTTATTTCTGTTGATGCACTGATCTTTTTCGGCGTAGCAATGACTACCTGAAAATCATTAGTGGAGCCGTTACCGAACGATTCTGCCGGGAATTTCTGTAGCGCTTCCTCCCGGATGGACGCAGACTCCAGTTGAATGAGGCTGCGCAGTAAAGCGTCTTGTGGCGTTAAGCTTGACTGTCCAGTGGGTAGGGTGATTTGATTTGCCCTTATAAGAGTCGAGGGAGCGGGTGCAGGTGCGATGACAATGGCATCGACTGACACCGCGCTAACTGACTCCAGGTCCGCCAGCGCAGGCGGAACTATCATGGCCTCCACTCGATAAATGGCCGGATTGAGCTGAATGTAAGCAAATGCCGCCACCAGACTCAGTAAAGTGATTGCGACTATGAGCCATCTGCGTTGCCACAGGGCAGCAGCTACTACGAAAATATCTATTTCGTTCACCGGGGCTTGCTTTGAGGGTTGGTTCACGCGCACATCCTGGTGCTTATCGGCCATATTTTCTGGAAAGGGGCTACGAAACGTATTTTATCCGAAGACCTAATGTGCCAGCAAATTTAATATTCACTAATTACAGACGTGTTTTGCGGGAACAACAGTCACGCAATAAGCCAAGCCGGGTATCTTCGGGGGGTCTACATTTGCTAAACTTCTGTGCATATTACCGCATGTAGAATTCTGCTCGGAGACTGTTGTTATGGTTTCCATAATGGACAAGTTACACACGCTGGAGCCAAATGATTCCCGCGCTGGCGGGATGACGAGGGTTTCCGGTAATGCAAATCAAGCACTCATCTGATCTCATAAAGTCGACGATAGCCTTGGTTGACCTGAGTCTGATGACGGCCGCCTTTTATTTGGCTTATTGGTCGCGCTTTGGCAACTTCGCGAATGCGAATGAGTTTATCTGGCTGTATTATTTCTCCGCTCCACTGATTATTTTCCTGTTGCTGCGGCATGGGGTATTGACCGGTTTTCGCTATCAGAAGCTCAGGGACATAGTGAAGTCTACTGTCGTCGCTTTTCTCGTTGCCGGCATCGTGTCATCCACCGTTATCTATCTATCCAAGACCGCCGATTACAGTCGTCTATTGTTTGTTAACTATTTTGCTTTTTCTGCTGCTTTTATCCTGATTGAAAAAGTTATTGTTAAAAAAATCTTCGATAGTTATTTACAGCGCGGGGGCATGAATATTCGCATAGCTGTCGTGGGATTTGGTCCAAGGTTTGATGAGTTAATGGCAGAGCTCAAAGAACGGCCACAATGGGGTATTTCGCCTGTGCTAGTGATTGATCCTCGTCGGGGTGCAGATATCAGCGATATTTCCAGCAGCATTCGAGATACTGTTATTGACGAGGTATACATTGTCTACCCTCGGGATGTGGCTTATCACGAGCAGCTGGATAAACTATTGATTGCCTTGGAGAAGCTGGGGTTACCCGTAAGACTGGCGCTCAATTTTGACGATCTTCGAGGCTATTACAGCCAGCAGTACTGCTCCATCGGAAGTAGAGCAGGGGTGATGTTGGCACCTCATAACCTGGATCCGGATCAGCTTATTATCAAACGGGCAATGGATGTTATAGGCAGTGCATTTGGCTTGCTTGCATTGTTGATCATGTTGCCGATTATTGCGCTGGCGATAAAGCGAGAGTCGCCAGGGCCGGTGTTCTTTATCCAAACTCGCGTGGGCAAGGGCGGGCGCGAATTTTCGATATACAAATTTCGCAGTATGTATAGGGATGCAGAGCAGCGTAAGTCAGAGTTGCAAGCACATAATTTGCATGAAGGGCCGTTATTTAAAATGAATAATGACCCAAGGGTAACGCGGGTGGGCCAATTTCTGCGCAAGTACAGCCTGGATGAGTTTCCACAGTTCTGGAATGTATTCAAGGGAGATATGGCGCTCGTGGGTACCCGCCCCCCCACACTGGAGGAGGTGGCCAGTTACGAGGACCACCACTATCGCCGGATCAGTATCCGCCCGGGTTTAACGGGTCTGTGGCAGGTGAGTGGGCGCAACGAAGTGACCGCCTTTGATGATGTGGTTGCGCTGGATGTTGATTACATCAAGAATTGGAATCTTTGGCTGGACCTAAAAATTATCCTACGAACAATTGGAGTGGTTGTGCTGCCTGGCAGAGGAAAAGGGCTTTAATGGTCGTTTTTTGCTGTCAGTTTTCGGTGTTGAACTAATTGGCGAAAGAACCGGACTATAAAACGAGGGTTGTGCAGAAAATAGCGTTTCCATAGTCGGCGAGGTTCAGAGATAAGTCGAAACAGCCATTCCAGTCCGATCTGGTTCAACCAGGCAGGGGCGGATTTTTTATTACCCGAAATAAAGTCGAAAGCTGCGCCAACCCCAATCATCACCGCGTGTACTGAATGTTTGTGTGCCGCCATCCAGTCTTCCTGCTTTGGGCACCCCAAGCCCACGAATAAAACACCGACTCCGGATGCATTAATGTTCTCGGTAAAGGTGGCATTCTCAGCTGCGGTGATGGGGCGGAATGGTGGTGCACATAATATCGCCAATTCCAGCTTTGGAAAGCGCGTCAGCAGCACGTCCCTAATCTGATCCAGTAGTTCCGGCGTGCCGCCAAAGAAGCCGACCGGAATACCCTTCTCCTCAGCCGCAGCGCAAACCGCCAGGGTTAAATCTTCTCCGCGTATTTGTTTTGCGCCTTTAAAACCCAATAGATGCAACGCCCAATATATGGGCCTCCCGTCCGGTACAGTCAAGTCAGAGCGATTGATCGCAGCGCCATACGCCTCGTTGTCTGCAACTTCCATGCACATGTGCACATTGGAAACACAAACATATCGACTTTCACGTCTACCTGACCAACTGGTAACCAGATCGACAGTTTCTTCCATAGAGATTTGATTCACGCTCATGTCCAGAACGTAAGGGCGCTCGGAAGGTGTGCTGCTGCCGTTCATACAGTGTTGAGCCACTGCCAGGTTCGGCGCAAACCGGCCTGTAATTGGATGCGAGGCTGCCAGGCCATTTCGCGATTTGCTTTGGATATATCAAGGACAATTTCAGGCACATCATATGCGCGCCCTGGCAAAAATTGAGGCTCTATTTCATTGCCTGTAACTACAGCCAGGGCATCGACAAGATCGTGAATCGAGCAACCTGAGCCACTGCCTACGTTAAGGACTCCGCAGAAGTCACTCTGTCCGACTTTAACCCCCAACTCGGCCAAATCTGTCACACAGATAAAATCCCGAATAACCGAGCCATCACCCCAAATTTCTATTCGCTCTCCAGATTTGGTCTTATTGAGAAAAGTACCCACGATACCCTGTACGCCGGCATGCCCCTGTCTTTCTCCGTAGGGGTTAGATGGCCTCAAGATGGCTGGCTTTATCTGGTGCAGGGACTGGTACATGTACAAGTAGTTCTCTATGGCGACTTTGGTTACGCCATAGGAGCAAATCGGGTTTAAAGCATGTGTCTCTGGAATTGGGGATACATCGGGAACGCCATAAACAGTCCCACCGGAGGAAAGGTAAACAATTCGAACTATGTTTTTGCTAACCATTAGTTGCAGTAATTTGACGGTATTGACGAGGTTGCCCTGAATATCTCCCACAGGGTCCAGGTTGGATGTCGACGGCACGGTGGTACTGATTAAATGATAGATGATGTCGATATCTTGAAGTGCTTCGGCCAGTGCCGAAAAGTCACCAAAATCAGCGAAGCGATAGTCAACATTCCTTAATGGGGCACGGTATAACTCCGGGCCGCGATCAAACACCCTGACTTTATGCCCCGCCGCCAGTAGCGCATCGGTCAAATGCGAGCCGATAAAGCCATTGCCACCGAGTACCAAAGCGCGCACTTTATCCAGGCTCCTGCAAAGGCCCTGGCTCCTTGTGAGCGATTACGCACAGAGTTCCTGATAGTCCCACTAGTTGTGTTGCTCTTGCATAAAGTGCAAATTGTAACCCTGGCTTCTGCAGCGGTCCAAATAGCTTTCTACGGATACCTGTGAATCCCGCCTTTTTCATGTGAAAGAAGATACTTCGCCGGTCAAATAGAAACAAGTGGAACTTCTTTTGTGCTTCTCTCCAGTAGCCCTTCTCTAGTCTGGCCCGGATACCTGTCCGGCTGGGCGTGGTGACTAGCAATGTGCCTCCCGGGGCAAGAACTCGATATAACTCGCTCAATGTTTCTGTTAAGTCGGTCAGGTGCTCTATTACCTCAATCATTGTGATGACTTGATAGTGATTGTCTGGCGTGCACTCCAGATTTGCTTGCAGCGAAATTTGTCGCTCAGTAGCACAGAACTCTCTGGCATTTGTAGCAAATTCCACGCCTTGTGTGTCATAGCCCTGAGAGCGCAGCGTGGCAACCAGGGCTCCTGTTCCTGCGCCGTAATCCAGAATGCGATCTCCGGACCTGGTGATACTGCTCAGGAGGTAATTTGCATAACTTTGTATCGAGTAGTCCCCAGACTCTTGCTCGGTTTCAATTTCGTTGATATTAGTGGATGAGTAAGCCTTTTTGTATATGTCTACCAACTCTACTTCGGTAGGAAAATTAGAGCGGAAAACACATCCGCAGTCCCCACAAAGAACGAAATCCGTCTCGCCAGCGGAGTAGTATTGCGCCAGGCGAGAGCGCGGTGCTCCGCAGGGGCAGGTACGAATGCCGCCGTCAGCCAACATGCGCGATTTCAACGCAACAACTCCGTATACAACTCGAGGTAGCGCTTTGCTTCGATCTCTGCGGTAAAGCCTGACTTTATTCGCGCTACACTCTGCGCTGCTAGCGATTCATGCCGGGCGCTATCAGTAAGGATGAAGTTAATGCCGCGCGCAAATTGTTCAGTATCGAATGCATTCGCAAGATAGCCGTTTCTGGTGTGTTCGATTGCGTCTGCCATTCCACCGGCATCATAGGCGACGCAAGGCGTGCCGCAGGCCATCGCTTGCAGCACGGTCAGGGGTAAGGTGTCAGCTTTCGATGGTGCCACTAAAACGTCACATGCGGAATATAAAAGGGCCAGTGATTCATCGTCGTCGAACTCCAGTGAATGAATCTTGAACTTGGAATGAAGATCAGACGTGCTCTGCCTTCTACCCAAAACAACGATGTCGGGTAATTTATCTTGCTGGATGCTATGAAGAAAGTGCAATGATTCCTGCAGTAGAGGCCCGCCCTTGCGTTCATTGGCAAATCCCCGGGTAGCAATAAATAGGACGAGAGGCTTGTCTTGCGGGAGCCCAAGTGAGTTTCGTGCCACCTGCCGGGATGAAGGTCTATAGACGGTTGTGTCTATACCGGTGGGAATGACCTCGACTCTTCTGCCACCAAGTAAGCCACTCTGCCTGACTTTTTCAGCCAGCCAATCACTGGGGCAAACCACAGTGAGCCTGGATGTGTCCCAGTGATCCTTCTTGTTCGCCCAGATTTGCTGTGGAATTTTCTGAGCGAGGGCATTGCCCATTTGAGGGCACTGCTCACACTTGGCGGCGTATTGATCGCAATCACCTGAGTAGTGACAGCCCCCTGTAAATGCCCACATGTCATAGCAGGTCCAAACCACGGGCTTGTCGTATGCAAGCAATGTCTGTATGGAATCGACATCCAGAAACCAGCCTACCCAGGACAGAGCAATAATATCTGCCTCCTCCACAACTCGATGATGTGGAATCGTTCGGTCGCCGAATACACCAAAAGTCCAGGTCTCCAACGGTCGCCACAGCACACGGTGCACTGCAGATAATAACCAGGGAATGAGTCGTTTATTACGTAGCCCCAGTCGGGAGGGAGATCGACCTATTACTGACTCATCGCTACTGGTTCTCCGGTGCACGACAAGCTTTGAATCGGTTTTTTGGAGAAGCATAGCGCGATGTAGAGCGAGGCTGGCCTTGGCAGCGCCGCCACCGCCTTCAAAAGTGTTGAAGTGGACTATTTTCACGACAGCTGTGTAGACCTTTTTCTTGCCAGGATAACATTATCAAGATATAGGTCGTTATTACGGGGTGTGAACCTATATAGAATTTCGCCCACTATATTTGCTGGTGCGGTCAATAGCGCAGCCAAAATCAGGTTTAGACTGTGCCATCGGGTTGCTGTCGCTTTTACCACGTATGCGTTTAATACTTGAAAAACAACCCGGATATCAGCTACCGATTTGCGGGCTTCCAGAATTTCGAATTCGTGACGCTCCAGGATCACTCGTATACCGTATGAAGTATATCGGTTGTAGTCGTGCGGTTGCTCGTGTTCATCCCAGAGGAACGGTACGGTAATTAGAAAGAGCCCTCCTGGTTTAAGCACTCGGTAAGACTCATCCAGATACGTATCGGGTTGTTCGACATGTTCAAATACCTGATTCGATATGACATTGTCAAAACTGGCATCTGGAAACGGGATCTTGTTGCCATCGTAATAGCAGTCAGCGATACCTGTGGCTCGGTTTTGAGGAGTATCTATCTCCAAGCCAGTGTATTTTTCGGCACTGAACAGTGATTTGTAGGGTTTTTTCCCGCAGCCGATATCAAGAACTTTGCCCGAAATCCTTGGTGCAAACTCTGCCAGATGCAACGCCAACCCCTTGCGGGCAAAGTAATAAGGGTTGATAAAAAGACCCATAAAACCTGGATAAAACATTTCCTTTCTGTACATGGCTTTCGCCATTGTGAGGACAGAATTCAGCATGAGTGACCCGATGATGCAACGAAATGACGGGCTGTTGGTGCTGATACCAAATACAAAGATGAGGGATTAATCTCTGCTCTGACCCATATAGTGGCGTGGTAAGAAATTAGGCGAAGAATGACCGAGAGGCTCATAAGCGCCGCCTGAGGGTATGAAATAACTGAGTAGGGGAGGATAGGGTAGCCAATGTTTTCTTTATTCGCAGCGTTCTTAGGTATTTCTTCCACGCCAAGAGGGCGGAATCTGATTCGATAACCGGGTTGTCTTCCACCTGAATTGGGTTCTGACTTGGCTCTGTGTCAAACCCTTCATATTCATCGCAGTGAGAGCCGCTGCCATCCAGTCCGATATTCCGAATAAGAGACGTGCCGGGGTGCAGTGTAAGTTTGTCATTTATCAAGGCGGACGCGTACCACCGCACGGCCCAGGAGTTATTGCGGCCAGCTATTTGATCTAACAACATCCTCCGATATGGAAAAGAGCCCAGAACATTGAATCTGTGCATTAGTTTTCTTTTCTTCAATAGTTGAAATAATTTCTCGCCATCAGATTCAAACAGGTCCCAACCTCGACGCCAGGTAGCCCAACCCCAGCAACTTGCGCCCCTTATAAAGTAGGTTCCAGGAAGATCGTCTATTGGATATGCATAGCCGTGAATACTTATTACCCGCTCATCATTGCGATACATGTTTAGTCCGGTATTCATATATCTGAGGAAGTGGGGTGAGGTGACCATGTCGTCTTCCAAAACTATAATACTTTCATATTTATCAACTATCTGTGTAACGCCCGATATTATTGATTTGGCCAGCCCCCAATTAGTCTCCCGCTCGATTATCTGCTTATCAGGATGATACCAGTCATGAATCAATTGCCGGGTCTGTTTGACTGCTTCGACGTCAGAATTGTCCCGAGCTGCATCACAAAATATATAGAGTGTGCTATGGCTAAACTCCGGGTTCAAGGCTAGAGCCTCAAGCGTTCGGTGCGTATGCTCTGGCCTATTAAAGGTGAACAGGGCGATGGGAGCAAACTGTGAGGAGCTGCCCTCTAAGTATTGCGATTGATCATTCTTACCAATAGGCTGTGAGCTTTCATGCATTTGAGGATTCTATCACGCTAGAC
>JBALVO010000114.1:0-12302 GCA_036961445.1 Halioglobus sp. | reverse complement strand
TATTTAAAGCACGCTGCCAGGCGCAAAATACATAATAAGTACTGCATTTTCACATCGTCTGAGTTGACGAAATTTTCGAGCATATCGGCACCCAGTTTACCCCGATGCCCCAGTGCCAGAAGCGCCAGTTGTTCCTGTTCCTCCTGGGAAAATCCGGGCAGGTCGGCATTGCGCAATACGTACGCCGAATGACGATTGAAGTGCTTATGCGCAATGGCCATGCCGATCTCATGGGTGCGAGCGGCCCAATGCAACAGATCCCAGTCGCCGGCAGTCAATTGCCAGCTCATGCGCGTTGCGGTAAAGAAGGTGCGGGCCCTGCGCTCCACAATATCTGCGGTGTCGTTGTCTACGGAATAGCGCTGCATCAGCGCGTGCACTGTGCGCTCACGAACATCCTCGTGGCTGAGGCGCCCCATCAGGTCATAGATCACGCCCTCGCGCAGCGCTCCCTTGGAGGTGCGCATCTGCGTAATACCAAGCACGTCAAACAGAGCGGTGGTGATTGCCACACCGGGCAGGATCACGCTGCGGCGAGTGGCGGCCAGTCCTTCTAGCTTTATGTCTTCCATGGTCTCGAACTGGAGAAGCCGGTCCTCCAGCTGTGCCAGACCCTTGCGATCTATCCCGCTTTCGCCCCAGCCATTCAGGGTCAGGATGGATTCAATCGCCTGCAGGGTACCTGAGGAGCCGACACATTCCTGCCAATGACTTGCATTGTATTGGTGGCGGATGTGGAAGGCTTGTACCCTTGCCTTGTCGTAGGCGTTGCGGTAGTTATTTTTGCTGATGCTGCCGTCGGGAAAGCAGGCTCTGCCGAAAGAGACGCAGCCCATTTGCAGGCTCTCCAGGCGCTGGGGTTCAAACCGTTCGCCAACAATGAATTCGGTACTGCCGCCACCGATATCGATAACCAGGCGCGACTGGGCATCATCTGCAAGCGAGTGGGCCACACCCAGGTACACCAGGCGTGCCTCTTCCCGACCATAGATGACATCGACTTTAGTGCCCAGAATCCGCCGCGCCGGCCAGGTGAATGCGTGCCTGTTCTTGGCCACACGCAAGGCGTTGGTGCCGACCACCCGTACTTTTAGGGGATCCACACTTTCAAGTAACTGGGCAAAGCGCGACAAGCAGTCCAGGCCGCGCTCAATGGCTGCAGCTGATAATTGGCCATTATCCAGCCCTGCGCCGAGTTGTACTTTCTCGGCAAGTACTTCCACCGGTCGCATTTCACCATGCTCAATTTTGGCGATAATGAGATGGAAAGAGTTGCTGCCCAGATCGATTGCCGCTAACAGGCTACCGTCGGGGAGAGGGTCTTGCGTCGCTGGTTCCAATAGTTACTCAATCTGTGTGTAGCGCGTTGTGCTCGTATGGTAATTGATTCGAACACATGGCGCACAACTGATCTGCGTAAACGCTGTAAAACGATAGTTCTATGCTATGTTTCCAGTATGCAGTGTGAAATTTATGTTATCGCGAGGATTTCCCTATGAGTGAGAGTGGGCGCACAAGGTTACCAATTGGGCTGAATCTGGGTCTGTGGGATCGCATGACCAGTTGGAAGGAGGTCATCGAAATCGCCAGACTCGCGGATGAGCTGGGCTATGATTGTTTGTTGATTCCTGAGTCTTTCGGTCGCGATGGTGTCTCCTTGTGTGACCGGCTGCTTGCGGCCACCAGTCGCATCAATGTTTGCCTGGGTATTGCGAATGTCTTCTCTCGCTCTCCTGCAGTTCTTGCCTCCACCGCCGCGACACTCGATGAACTGTCCGGCGGACGATTTATTCTGGGTCTAGGGGGTAGCACCCCCAACCTGGTCGAGGGTTGGCACGGGCTTGAGTTCAAAACACCGATGACGAGGACCCGGGAGACTATCGCTATTTGTCACAAAATATGGGCCCGCGACCCCTCACCTTTTGAGGGCAAAATATTTCGTACCGGCGGTGTCAAACTCTCCTTCAAGCCGTTACGAGAGCGCATACCGATTTGGCATGGCGCGGTTCTGGAGAAGGGGTTACTGACCTGTGGTGAGCTTGCTGATGGCTGGATTCCCGCTTTTTTGCCGGCAGAGTGCATCAACTGGGGCCGGGATGTGATCGCCCGTGGAGCGGCGGTGGGAGAGCGCGATACAGCCGCCGTCACTATTGCCCCGACATTTCAATTATTGGTGAATGAAGACCCTCAGCAGGTATTACCCTTGCTTAAATTTGGGATAGCGATGTATTACGGCCAGGCTACCAGTCCCTACGCCAGAGCTGCTGCAGCGTTGGGCTATGCGGAAGATGTGCAACAGCTGCAGGCCGCTTATAGCGATGGTGGGTCGGACGCAGCCACGGCGGCGGTGTCTGACAGATTGGCCAATGCTGTGGGTATAGTGGGATCGATTGCCGGCTGTCAAAACCAGGTTGACCAGCTTCTTGGGGCAGGGGCAGAGAAATTGATAGTGACCTTGCCAGCAGCTACACGCGCTGATTGCGAGCCCTTGCTGGAGGGTATTATTCCCGCTCGATATCGCTAGAAAGTAGGCAGTGGTCGGCTCGCGTTAGCTGAATTGGCGCTGCTAATGCTCAAGCGCTGACCCATTCGTCACTGGCGCGTCGCCCCAGTTGCATACGTCGCTCCAGGTTACCGTCACTGTGAAACAATTCGGTTTTGGTACTGCGCAGCGCACGGCGTTCTCTCTCATCCCTGCGCCGATCACCATAATATCTGTAAGAACAAAGACAGGACTGGGAGGTGCAACTTTCAATGGGGAGTGTTGGGGCATCCGTCGATAAAAAGCGCTCATTGGCGATTTCCCTGGCGGCACTGCATGCACCTCTGCCACAACGCAGAGAGATCGCGGAATAAGGGTTTATGGTGTCTGGTATTCCCGGGTAATTGTCATCGGTGATGGTTTGTCGACTTGATCGGCGGTAGGTGAAGAACAAAGCGATACACAAAACGGAAATTGCGAACAATACGAGCGCTTGCATAGCCAGAACCTCCTGTATCGATCAGGCGAATTAAAGTCACACCACCGGCGGCCATTCAATGACGCCAGTTAGTTAGTTATAGCACCTGTTACAGCGATACACCAGCGGCGTTACTGGTCAAACTGCCGGCCTGCTCTGCCTGGTACCGGTCAGTGCGTATCGAGACGAACACGACCCCAGGGGGTGCCATAATGAATTCGACCATCCATATCAATCAAGGTTCCAGCGAACATGACGTTGTAGCGCTGTCCGCCAATGACATAGTGGAAGCGTGAAACGCCGGTCTCCCAATCCATGGCCTCAAGGGTCCATTGATTGTCGCGGGCACCGATAAGATAGGCGGTATTGGAGCCTACACCGACAATGGGTACAGTACTGGGAGAGCTGATCTGCTCATTCACCCAGGCGCTTTTGAACGATCGGTCGTGTGGATTCCAGGCGAATTTCTGCACCCCATATGGCTGGTGCTCAGGGTTGCTGCCGAGGTAGCTAATCAGCAGGCTGGCGGCCCGTTTGGGCATATACCATGGAACATTGCGCGGTGCATTGTTTACCACCATTGCGCCGTAACCGGCCACCACCACTGACTGTTCTGACTGAATTTCAGTGAGTGAATCATCGGCCATGGTCACCGCAGCCTGGCCGGCGATACGACGATCCGGAGCGCCGGGTAACTGTTCCCAATTCTGCGGGATAGCATTGCGCCAGAACAGCACTACATTCATTTGTGGCTGTCCATCGGTGATCACTACAAACTGATCCTCCTCAGCAAAGCCCATCAGTGAAGGAGTAGCGCCTGTGCCGTGCCCCCAGTCGTTGAGGTAGGGCGCTGTCCAGGCGCCATCACTTTCACTGGTGCTCAGCTTTGTGCCATTCCAAATTACCTTGTGCATGTGTTCCTGGGAGGCAATGTATATTCCTCCGTCGACATCAATGGCATAGGCATTGCGAATCCAACCATAGCCGGTGGGGCCGGTGGCCTTATCCTCCGCGCCCTCGCTGTGCTTGATGCGGATCAGGTGATGTTCAGTGAAGTCGCGGCTGACAGCGGCCATGTAGCCGTGTTCGGTAGCTGCAATTAACCAGCCATCGTAGGTCATGGCCAGCCCCATTATTGGACCGCTGGCTTGCGCCGGCAGCTGGAACTCACGCAATTTTACGATGCCGGAGCCGGAATCTTGAGGGTCTTTGTCACCATAAGCGGTGATCAGGCCGGATTTACTGCCCACGTAATAAACGTGATCTTTGTCTAGTACAGTGTAAAGATTTGAAAGATTACGAAGTTTTTGCGCCTCCTGATAAGCCTTGTACAGGGCGACGATGCCATCGTTACTGTTATCAAAATCGGCAATAGATGCGTCTGCCTGCTCTGCGCTCCAGCGCTCCACCCCGGGGAAATAATACTCGGCCAGGATTTCATGAGTGTCATAATCAAGCTTGACGATGCGGTCCAGACCATTGCCCCAGAATACGCGTTTACCGTCGGCGTAAATACCTGAGGTGGCTATCCCGAAGAAACCAGGTCCGGTGTGTACATATTGGATATCATCGCTCGACAAGGTGCGCGTGGGGCCAGCTGGGCCGCTTTGTGGTACGGCATCCTGCTGGGCCGGGTCGGCATGCGGCATAGAATAGTTGGAGTCTGCCAGGTAGGGATTGGCTGGCGGCATTTCGAATGCCCAGAGCGACTGGCTGGTCAACAATACTGTTGCCCCGAGCAGTTGCAGCAGTGCTTTAGGCGGCAAAAAGATCATGGCTCTACATTCCTGTGAGGTTTTATCGCCAGCAATGATAAGTTGAGCCGATGCCACTGAACATGACCCTGGCGGTCAATATTTATACACATTGCGTTACCTGTCGATGTAGGCCTGGACTCGTACCCGCTGGTGCATAAGCCACTGTTACCAACTATTTATTTAACATCAACGACGACCCGGATGAATACAATAACCTGGCTGCACAGTATCCCCGCGCGTTGGATAATACCCAGTCCAGGGTCGCTCGACATAAAAGCCGTCGTTGATTTTTTCTGAAAAGAGACTATTTTGGTCAACTGATTGTCACTCACAGAGAACACAAGATGATAACGCTACACGGGTTCCCCTATTCGAATTATCACAACATAGTTAAGCACGCGCTAATGTACAAAGGCATTGCTTTTGAGGAACGTATTGTCTATCCCAATACACCGGAAATGATGGCCGATTCGGATATCTCCCGCAAAATAGACGCGGACCATGCAGCTAATGCTGACGAGTTTATGGCGTATGTAAGAAGTCGTACCAATTAGTGCATTGCCCGCCAGTCTGGTGTTGCTCTGTGCTCGGCCGTATATGCAGTAACACCGTTATTTGGATAATGGCAGTGGTAATTCGCACTTTAAGGTAGAACCGTTATGAAAACCCTATTTGAAGGGCGTTCCAATCGCATGGTATTGCTGATCTTCCTGGCGATAGCGTTGTACGCCTGTTTTTTCCTGGTTAAACCATTTTTACAGCCAATTATCCTGGGGATGCTCATTGGCATGTTGGCATTTCCGGCACACGATTGGCTGGTGGTTAAACTAAATGGCCGCAAATCCACAGCTGCTTTGATCAGTTGCCTGGTGTTGGCACTGGTGTTTCTTATCCCTACGGTCCTGCTGGTGGTGGCGATTTTGAAGCAGGGTGTCAATTACTCTGTTGTCGTTAGGGACTGGGCCACGATAGACAATGTTCGCGAGGTGCTGAGTCATCCGTGGATATTGAAAATCAGGTCATTCCTGGAGCAGATTTTGCCGCCCAGTGCCTTTGACCACGACGTTATCAGGTCCAAGGCGCTGGGTATAGCCAGAACAGCGGGCCGTGAATTTGCTGGCGTGTCGACGGTTATGTTGGGTAGCTTGACCACTTTTATGGTGAACTTCTTTTTGCTGCTGTTTGTGCTGTTTTTTGTGCTGCGTGATCACGACAAGTTTATCGAATTCATACGCCATGCTCTGCCCCTGTCACGCTCTCAGGAAGATGCTTTGTTCAAGGAAGTGGTAGATGTGAGTAAATCCGCTTTGCTAGGGTCCCTGTTGACTGCGGTTACGCAGGGCATTGTCGGCGGTTTCGGTTTATGGCTGGCGGGATTCCCAGCGCTGTTCTGGGGTACGATGATGGCCTTTGCCTCATTAATTCCGGTAGTAGGCACTTCCCTGATCTGGTTGCCAGCCGCTTTATACCTTGCCATTACTGGAAGTACAGGCTGGGCACTATTTCTGCTGGCATGGGGTGTTTTTGTGGTGGGCTCCATCGATAATTTTCTGCGACCGTTGTTCATGCAAGGTGCCAGTATGAATACGGTTGTCGTGTTTTTTTCACTGATCGGCGGCCTGCAGGTGTTTGGCCTGATTGGTCTGATTTACGGTCCGATTGTTTTTGCTATAACGCTGGTTTTTTTCAGACTCTATGAACAGGAATTCTCAGACTTTCTTGATCAACAGGATAATAGCTAAGTGATGGCCGCCTGGGCCAGTCGCAAAGCCGGTTTATCAATTTTACCGCTGGCGTTGACGGGCAGGGCCGCCACGCGCACCCATCTTTTTGGCGTTTTGTAAGATGCCAGGTGTGTCCGGCAGTGATCGCCCAATTCCTGATCGCTGACCTCGCCTTTGAGTTGCAATACCGCACAAAGCAACTCACCCCATTTATCATCCGCCAGGCCGATCACGGCGCAATCCTTGACCGTCGGGTGTAAGCGCAGAACTTCTTCCACTTCTTTGGAGGCGACGTTTTCCCCGCCGCTGACAATCATGTCTTTTTTGCGATCGACAATGTACAGATAGCCCTCGTGGTCAAAACGGCCAATGTCGCCGGTGTGCAGCCAGCCGTCAACAATCGCCTTGGCAGTTGCCTCAGGCTGTTGCCAGTACCCGCGCATGCACTGCGCGGCTTTGACCAGAATTTCGCCGCGCTCGCCGGTGGCGCAGGACAGTCCATCGTCATTCACCAGCGTGATCTCCACCGACGGCAGCGGTCTGCCCACAGATTGCAGTAATTCCGGTCGGGTGGTGGCGGCCAGTCGGTGATCCTCGACTGTTAGAAAGGCGGCACAGCCTGACAATTCGGTCATACCATAGCTCTGGCACAGGCCTACATCGGTCTCGCTCAATAGTCGCTGTAGCAGTGTCTGTGGCATGGCAGATGCGCCATAGCCAATGGTGCGTACACAATGTAGATCAGCGGCGCTGAAATCCGCATGGTCCAGCAACATCGCAATCATGGTCGGTGCCAGTGACAGGGTTGTCACCTGCAGTTCACGGCAGGCTTGCAGTGTGGTGCCCGGGTCAAAAGACCGGGTCAGTACCACTGCTGCGCCATACTGGTGTTGCAGCAACACATTGTGGGCCGCGACATGAAATAACGGGAAGGGATAAAGATATTTGTCATCTGCAGCCACCGGACGCCCCAATGCTGCGGAGCCTAGTCCGGCCATGAATGACTGATGCGTTAACACCGCACCTTTGGGCCGGCCAGTGGAGCCTGAGGTGTAAAGTATCCACACCGGGTCGTCTTGTGCAGTTTCTGGCAATTGCGCAGTCGGGCCCGAGGCCAGCCAGTGTTCGTATTCCACCTGCAGCTTGATTACCTGGATATCCCCGGGGAAATCCGCATGATGCGCTACAGGTTCGAGCAATTCGGGGTCGGCAAACAGGGTACTTACCCCCGCAGATTGCAGCTGGTAGATCAACTCTGCGGGTGCGAGCCTGGCATTTAGCGGCACCAGCACTCTGCCGCTGGCAGGGACTGCATAAATCAACTCCATAAACGCAGGGCAATTCCAGGCCAACACGGCGACTCGGTCACCGACACGGCCGCTGCTGGCCAGACGAGCTGCCAGTGCCAGTACGCGGTTGTTCAATGCAGCATAGGTGGTCGCCACGCCCTGCCACCACAGCGCAATCGCGTCGGGTTGTCGCGTCGCTTGTGTGGCCAGTAATTGTTGTAGCTTATCGACGCTCGCTTTGCTGCTTACCACTTGGGACTCTTACTCATAATGGTCGGGACCTGTTTAGTATATCGTTACTTGGCGTCGCAGTTTAGAATGTCCCCCCTCAAATCGCGCAAATGTGGGCCACCACGGGAGTAAATTAAACCATGCCTATGAAAATAAGGGGCGGAATCTCAACACTGGCGCTCGTGTTACCGCTTGTTCTGGCTGCGTGCAGCGACAATAGCGTGGAGGTCGATGCGAGCGCCGACGCCCAGGGACATTCCGCACCCACGGCCTATACCGCCCAGGCGAATGCGGCAATAGCGGATTCCCTCTCTTTGTCCGACCAGCAGGACTTTGAGGATGCCACCCGCGGTTTTATTGGCGGCGACACTAACGTTGTGGTGAAAAATCAGCAGGGGAATTTGGTATGGAATCTTCCCGCTTACGACTTTATTGAAGGTGATGCACCGTCCAGCGTCAATCCCAGCCTGTGGCGCCAGGCATCACTGAATAACATTGCCGGTCTGTTCAAAGTCACTGATGGAGTTTACCAGGTTCGCGGCTATGACCTGGCCAATATGAGTATTATCGTGGGTGAAACGGGCTGGATTATTGTCGACCCGTTAACGGCAAAAGAAACCGCTGCTGCCGCACTGGCCCTGGCGCGGGAACATCTGGGTGACAAGCCCGTAGTAGCGGTGATTTTTACCCACAGCCACATCGATCATTTTGGCGGCGTTTATGGTGTTATCACCGAACAGCAGTACAGCGAGGGTAAGGTTCGAGTCATAGCGCCAGAAGGATTCATGGAGGAGGCCATCAGCGAAAACATTATCGCCGGCACTGCAATGACCCGACGCTCAATGCTTATGTATGGCAAAAATCTGGCGCGGGATGCGCGTGGGCATGTGGGTTCCGGTCTGGGCAAGGCGCCGGCATTTGGTTCTGTTGGTGTGATTGAGCCGACGGAAATAATCAGTACTACGCCGCAGGAAAAGACTATTGATGGGGTGGATTTTGTTTTCCAGAATGCCCCGTCGTCCGAGGCGCCTGCCGAGCTGACTTTTTCACTGCCGCAACTGGGGGCTTATTGCGGTGCCGAGGTGGCGACACGCACCATGCATAATCTATACACCCTGCGCGGCGCCAAAGTTCGCGATGCTTTAAAGTGGAGTGGCTATATCGATGAAATGATTGCTTTGTCCAATGGGGCGGATACGTATTTCGCCAGTCACCATTGGCCAGTGTGGGGGCAAGACAGCATAAAGTCTTACCTGGAGCAGCAGCGCGATACCTATAAATACATACACGACCAAACGGTAAGATTGTTTAACTCGGGATTGACGCCGCGGGAAATAGCCGAGGAAATCTCACTGCCGGAATCCCTTGAACAAGGGTTTGCCAACCGCGGTTACTACGGCACTTTGCGGCACAATTCCAAGGCGGTTTATCAGGGCTACCTGGGGTGGTATGACGCCAATCCGGCAAACCTTAACAGCCTGCCTCCAGAGGCAGCAGGGAAGCGCTATGTTGACCTGGCTGGTGGTGCGCAGGCAATGTTGGAAAAGGGCAGGGCGGCCTACGACGCGGGCGAGTACCGGTGGGCAGCGGAGCTGTTAAATCATCTGGTGTTTGCCGATGCCGATAATGCACAGGCCAGGGGTCTTTTGGCCAATACTTATGATCAACTGGGCTACCAGGCGGAATCTGGGCCATGGCGCGATGTCTACCTTACCGCGGCCTATGAGTTGCGCCATGGCGTGCCAGATCAGGTCGTTGACATGGCGTTGGTGGTGGACTTGCTTAAGCGCACACCGATCGATAAATTTATGCAGTCCATGACCGTGCGGCTCAATGGGCCAAAGGCCAGCGGCGTGGAAATGTCTGTGGCTATACGCTTTAGTGACCTGGATGAGTCTTACCTTATGACGGTTAGAAATTCGGTGATGCATTATGCGCAAATTGATCAGCCGGTAGATGCCAATGCCACCTTGTCCCTGACCCATGAATTGTTTGTGCGTATGCTTATCGGTGATGTAGGGCTGCGCGAAACCTTAACCTCCGATGAGTTGAACGTAGATGGCAGTGTCATTGATCTGGTGCGCTTCTTTTCTCTGTTTGATAATCCTGATGGCCTGTTTAATATAGTGACCCCGTAGAGATATTCTGTCGTAGCGCACTGTCAATAACTTCTATAAAAATGGATATACGATGATCAAAGGTAAATGTGTTAGTACTACATGGCGCAGCAATAGCCTGGCGATGTTGGTTCTGATTGGTTCAGCGCAGGTAGCGCTGGCGCAGGACGCCAATCAGCTGTTGTTTGGTGATACTCATTTGCATACTTCTTATTCCTTTGATGCTTACCTTAATAAGAACCAGACAGCTGATCCTGATACGGCTTATCGTTGGGCCAAAGGCTTACCGGTTATTCATCCTTTCAATCGCGCCCGCGTGCAGATAGGCACGCCGCTGGATTTTCTTGTGGTCTCGGATCATGCCGAGTTGATGGGGGTCATCAGAGCTATAAACCTGGGTACCGCTGATGAGGAAGATCTAGGCTTGTGGGGAAACCTGAAGCGCTGGTTTGCCGTTACCCTGTTAAACCGCGCCATAGCAGGCGGCGCCGGCAGCGATTTTTTCAATTCCTTGTTGCCAGTCGCCGCGGAGCAGCCCGGGGGAGACCCGGTAGCGGATGCGGCTAATGTATTACCTGAAAATACTTTCGGCGATACCCTGGCAACAGAAACTACCGCGTGGCATGAAATTGTGGATGCTGCAGAGCGGCACAATATTCCCGGTCAATTCACCACGTTTATCGGCTGGGAATGGAGTTCGATACCAACCGGTGCCAATCTGCATCGTATTGTATTTACGCCCGATGCCGGAGATAAAGCCAAACAGTTCGTGCCCTATGGTTCTGACCAGAGCCAGTACCCGGAAGATCTTTGGACATTTCTGGAAGAGACCAGCGACAGGACGAGTGCCAGGTTTGTAGCAATGCCACACAACTCCAATATATCCAAAGGCTACATGTACGCGGAAACCACGTTGAAAGGGGCACCCATCACCGCCGAGTATGCGCAGCGTCGCATGCGCTGGGAGCCGGTGTCGGAAATAACACAGATCAAGGGTGATTCTGAAACCCACCCTAGTGTATCGCCTGACGACGAATTTGCTGACTTTGAAACGTATACCCATTACATCCAGCAGGACCTTGAGGAATACCAGCCCACTGCTGCTGATTATGCCCGCCCGGCACTGTTGTTGGGTCTGGAACTGGAGCAGAAAACCGGAGTTAATCCCTACCAGTTTGGCTTGATCGGCTCCACCGATTCACATTCAGGGCTTGCTTCGGCGGAGGAAGACAATTTCTGGGGTAAGTTTGCCCGTGACTCCGTGCCCGAAGGCAAACGCAGCGACGACAGCATTGGTGGTGGTCGGGTCACTGGTTGGAGTATGTCTGCCTCGGGACTGGCGGCTGTGTGGGCGAAAGATAATAGCCGCGAGGAAATTTTCGCGGCATTCCAGCGCAAGGAAGTTTACGCCACCACCGGCACGCGGATGCAGGTAAGGGTGTTTGGCGGCTGGGAGTTTGATGAAACTACCCTGGACTCCGCTGATTTCGCTACGCTGGGTTATCAGCTGGGCGTTCCCATGGGCGGGAACTTGAGCGCGGCCACCACTACCGAGCCTGAGCGCGCCCCGCAGATGATGATTCATGCGGTAAAAGACGCAGTTGGCGCTAATCTCGATCGTGTCCAGGTTATCAAGGGCTGGGTGGATTCATCCGGAGTGCAACATGAGCGAGTCTTCAACGTGGCCTGGTCCGATGATCGTCAGCTGGACGCTTCCGGCAAGCTGCCAGCTGTGGGTAACACGGTAGACCTTGGCACCACGCACTACGACAACAGTATTGGTGCACAGCAGCTGTCCGCTTTATGGACTGATCCTGACTTCAACCCACAGCAGCGGGCGTTTTACTATGTGCGGGTACTGCAAATTCCGACACCGCGGCATTCGTTGTATGACGCGGTGGCATTACAAATCGAGCCACCGCAGGAGGGGCCAGCAACGATACAGGAGCGGGCCTACACCTCCCCTATCTGGTATACCCCCGGGGAGTAAGCTCAGAATAATCTCTGGTTGATGACGCCCGGCGTTACCGCGCGTCCGACCACTGCTTCTGGGACTTCATTAACTGCCGGGTGGCTGCAAATACCGATGTGTCGGGCGCTGCCACGCCATTGCGTCCCAGTGATTCCAGCTGGGCGTAAAACCAGTACTGCACGGCGAAACCGGCAATGGCTCGCAGGGCGCCGATTTTTCCCAGGAAGGAAAGCCAGCTGGGAAAAAGAGACA
>JBALVO010000113.1:0-12303 GCA_036961445.1 Halioglobus sp. | reverse complement strand
CCACATCGATCATGCCGGGACGGCGGCATCTTTCCAAGAACGTCATGGCATCCAGATGATCGGCGGTGCCGACGATCAGGCGATGATCGGCGCAGGCGGTCACATCGACTATTGTCCAACTTCCATGACCGCGCGATTCCTACGAATGACGCTCGAAGGGTCGCGCTATCCGGTGTTCAAACTCGACCGTGCGATCGAGATGGACGGGCCGGGAGTCGATCTGGCGGAGCTCGGTATGTCGGGGAGGATCCTGCCGCACTCGGGGCACACGCCGGGGTCAGTCGTGATCCTGATCGGTCGGCACGCGTTCGTTGGGGATTTGATTCGGGGTGGGGTGGTCTCGAACGAGACGCCGACAACACATTTCTTCATGTGCGATCTGGAAGAGAACCGACGAAGGATCGGGGAGATTCTCGCGCTGGACGGCGTTGAGCAATGGCACCCGGGACACTTCGGGCCGTTTCCAGCAGAGGCTGTGAGAGTGTATCTGGCGAAGGAGACCAGTGACTGACTCCGCGCCAGCAGAGTTCCAGAAGGCGGCCTAAACTTGGCCCCCTTTATTTCCTCATGGCACGGTGGACCTGCGCCGCAATTGAGTCAATTCCGCCACGATAGATACAGCGATTTCGATTGGGGTTTTGCTGCCAATATCCAACCCTACCGGCGCGTGCAATCGGACAATCTGCTGTTCAGGAACATTAAGCTGTCGCAGTCGGTTAAGTCTTTTTTCGGTCGTGCGTTTCGAACCCAGTGCGCCCACATACCAGGCATTGGTGCCAAGGGTACTGCCAACTTAAGTGCCTGGAATTGTTAATATTGATGGATGAACACATACAAGCGCCACCGATTCCCACCTGACGTCATCAGCTACGCTGTCTGGCTCTACTATCGTTTCAACCTCAGCCATCGCGATATTGAAGATCTGCTCGCCGAACGAGGCATCACTGTATCCAGAGAAGCGATACGCCTCTGGTGTATCAAGTTCGGAGCCATTTATACACGCCGATTGAAACGGAGGCACCGCGGCTTCGGCGATACCTTCTACGTCGATGAAGTCTTCGTGAAGATCAATGGCAAGCAGCATTATCTATGGCGAGCGGTCGATCAAGATGGGGAAGTTGTTGATGTGTATCTACAGGCGAAGCGGGATGGAGCTGCGGTTAAGCGATTCTTCAAGCGCTTATTGCGAAGCCATGGTGGCGAACCCAGGAAGATCGTCACTGATAAGTTGCGAAGCTATGGAGTTGCACATCGAGAACTGACTCCAGAGGCGATCCACAGTACTCAACAGTATGAGAATAATCGAGCAGAGCAGTCGCATGAAGCGACTAGGGTACGAGAGCGAGGGATGAGGCGATTCAAATCAGTTGGACAGGCCCAGCGGTTCCTAGGTGCACATGCTGCGGTGAGTAATCTGTTCAATCTTGGCAGGCACTTGGTCAGAGCTCAACATTATCGTGATCTTAGGATAAGTGCGTTTACAGAATGGAGTCGAGTGGTTGCCTAATTCTGACGCCCACTATTTGCTTACCCACGAAAGTTAACTTGTATGGTTAATTCCTGGGAAACTTGCCAATACCATGTACACAGGTGAACAAGCTCAATGGGCGGTGTGCAGCGACGAGCTCAATTAGCTGCCATTTCGTCGCCAGACTTATTCAAGCTATACTGGATAAAATTTCGGCAGTTGACTAGACGCAGGGTAGAGGCGGTATGCTCAGGCGAATAAAAAATATCTGGCGTCCGGAGAACTTCCACCTCCAGCACATGCTGGACCGCGGCAGACCCTGCTTCGAAGGCTGGTATTTTAAACTTGTGGATGCGCAGGGTTCGCAGCCTTACGCGATCATCCCTGGCGTCTTCCTCGGGACCGATGCCCACGCATTCATCCAGGTACTGGACGGACGGGCCGGCAGCTCAGCCTACCATCGCTTCGCGCTTGAGGATTTCACAGCCGATACCGCCAGCTTCGACGTTCGAATCGGTCGCAGCCGCTTCAACCGCCACGCTATCAAACTGGATATCGAAGCCGGCGAGACATCTGCCGGGCAAGCCGTACAGGGCACAATCCACTTCAGCACTTGGGCCGGGTGGCCGGTGACCCTCACCCAACCAGGTGTCATGGGGCCCTACAGTTTCGTACCCTTGATGGAGTGCAACCACGGTATCCTCAGCATGAATCACACACTCTCCGGCGAGCTGGTCGTGGCTGCTGATCAGACGTCTTTTCAGAATGGGCGCGGCTATATAGAAAAAGACTGGGGGCGCGGCTTTCCCCGTGGTTACGTATGGGCGCAGAGCAACCACTTCGAGGAAGAAGGCGTCTCCATCAGCGCCTCCGTCGCCCGCATCCCCTGGCTGACCGGCTCTTTCCGCGGCTTCCTGATTGGCTTCCTCCTCCGCGACAAGCTATACCGCTTTACCACTTACACGGGGTCCGAAATCGAGCATATCGAAGTGGACGATCACAGCTACCATCTCTCGGTGCGAGACAAGACGCACCGTCTGGAACTGAGCGCCAGCAAGGGGGAGGGCGCCCTCCTCCATGCACCCTATGACAAACAGATGGTGGAGCGTGTCGCGGAGACAATGACCTCCAGCGTGGAACTCCGTTTTGAACGTATCGCCGGCGGCGAGATCCTGTTCCAGGGCAGCGGCGATCACGGTTGTCTTGAAGTACAGGGCGATCTCGATGCCATATTGCATGACTGAAAAAGAAACCGGCATGCCAGATAAACCTGGACGACGCAAAAAGACCAGGCTAATTGGCACCAGCACTGCAGCGTCTTTATGCGCGGCATTGGCGCTGTCGGCGTTTTACCAGGGACGGACTTGTGCGCAGGAACTGATACTCGAGGAAGTTATCGTCACCGCTCAGAAGCGCGTGGAGAACGTGCAGGCCATCCCGGTCACTATCAACGTGATGCCCGGCGAGGAGATCGAGAAGTTCAGGATACGTAACATCGCCGACCTGGCCAGTTTCATACCCGGGCTGGCGATCCTGCCGACACCGCAGAACCTGGCGAACATCACCGTCCGCGGCCTCGGCACCGGCGCGGGCAACGAAACCTATGACCAGTCCGTGGGGTTGTTTATCGACGGGGTCTACGCCGGGCGCCAGCGCGAGTTCCAGGCCTCACTGTTCGACCTGGAACGGATTGAAATAATCAAGGGCACCCAGAACTCGCTGCTGGGCAAGAACACCAGCCTCGGCGCTATCAGCGTGGTAACCCAGAAGCCGGGCGAGGACCTGGCAGGCTATATCCAGGTTGATTACGAATTCGAATATGACAGTTTTTACAGCACCGGCGCGGTGGACCTGCCCGCTGGCCCGGGCGCAATCCGCCTGGCCTTCAACCAAGTCGCCGAGCAGGGGTATGTCAGGAACACCTTCACCGGCAATAGTGTACCGGAGCGGGATCAGGCGACAATCCGCCTGACCATGCTATTCCCGTTCGCTTACGATGGTGAGTTGACCCTGGGCTACCAATACGATGATCTTGATATTGACGGGGATACCTTCCAGGTCGCGAAAGACACGAATGGCATTATTGCTGCGCTGGACCCGGCAGTGACAGCTGGACTGAACGAAAAAAAACAGGCATATACTTCTTTTGGGAAACAGGGAGAAGCCTGGGATAAACAGACAGGTGACCGCGCCTACATTAATTTCGAGTACAGATTGGGAAGCCACACTCTGACAGCGCTCAGCGGCCTGTCGAGCTATGATAACGAGCGCGTCATCGATTCCGACTTCACGACCGGAGACTATCTCTCGCTGCTTGGCGACCAGAATTTTTCCCAGTTTACCCAGGAGCTTCGACTCGTCTCCGCCGATGAGAGGCGCTTTACCTACATAGCTGGCATGTTCTACCTCGACAGCGATTTCGACCTGGATGAAACCCTGGACACGGCCTTTCCTCCGCCCTTTACCTTGGGCCCCTTTCCCCTGACAGGCGCCCGCCTGAAATCGTATCAGCAGGACACGCAAGTGATATCGGTATTTGGCCAGGCCGCGTTGGAATTGGGAGACAGCTGGAGGGCCACGCTGGGATTGCGCTGGACAGACGAGGAAAAAGACGCGGTATTCGCCAACACGCACCTGCGAAGCTCGCCCGGAATCGGAATCATCTCCCCCGAGGTAGCGCCGACTTCACTGAAAAGGGAAGAGGACAACTTCGATGGCTCTATAAACCTGCAATGGGACCTCAGTGATGGCGCCATGTTGTACGGATCCTGGGCGCACGGCACCAAGAGCGGTGGTTTTTCCGCCGCGGTTTCGCTGCCGTCGGATGCGGAGTACGACACCGAGGAGGCGGATACAGCTGAAGCGGGAATGAAACTGCAGCTGGCTGGCGGCGCCGCCATTCTCAACCTGGCCGTTTTCAGAACCGAGATAGATGACTTCCAGGTCGTGCGTTTTACCGGCCTTGGATTTGAGACAACGACGATTCCAGTAGAGAGCGAGGGACTGGAACTCGAATCACAGTGGGCTGCCAGCGCAGACCTGACACTCGCGGCCAGCGTCACCTACACCGACGCGAGCGAAAAGAAGACAGGGGATGCGATGCCGGGTTCACCTGACTGGTCTGGCAGTATTACAGCGCGCTATGAGCACGAGCTGGGTCTGGGCCGGCTGCGCTGGCGGCTGGACGGCGCGCTGAATTATGTCGACGAGCGCTACACGGACAGGCAGGAGAAATTTCTGATTGACGCGATTAGCATTTTCGACCTGCGCTTGGCGTTGTTGCCGGTCGGGGAGAATTGGGAAGTGGCACTGCTGGGTCGTAACCTGCTGGACGAGGAAGTCAGCTTTGAATTCGATTACCCCGTTTTTGGCGGCAATGACGGATCCACGACCGTGGCCAGCCTGAACAGGCCGCGTACCATCGCACTGCAGGGGCGCTATAACTTTTAGCGGTATCGCCAAGTTGACTCGCTGAAATTGATAGAATCGGCGAATGAATACATATAAACGCCACCGGTTCCCCCCACATATCATCAGCTATACAGTATGGCTGTAACTGCCAGTTGGATGTTTATATACCCACCGACTTTAGCCGAATAAAAATGCAATGAGAGTCGGATGCTCTAATGATTTATAAGTCTATGAAATCTATGGAAAATGGTGGGCCCAGAAGGATTCCAACCTTCGGCCACCCGATTATGAGTCGGATGCTCTAACTGGAATCTGGGCAGCAAGTTGAAGAAATGTATCGAAATTTCCTGGTGGGGTAGGTCAGGGTGACCGATACCGAGCTTATTCCGAAATTGGTGGTGGATAATGCTAAGCAGGGTGGCAGTAAGTTGAAGAGTCGTAACAGGTTTTCGAAACCGAACTTTAAATCCGGGCCAAACAGTAATTTGCCCCTCACTGGCACACAGCGTCGGGTTAGGGGTGATTTATTCCCTTGTCTTTCCGTTCGGAAATATCAGTAACTTTCTGCACAATCGCTTTAACTGGCAGTCTCCCAATCGCACCACCGAGATTTAACAGTTTGGGCTCCTGAATCCACTCAAAACATTTCTCACCATCCTTGAATACAAACACACTTGGCTGCAGGTACGCTTCTTTGCCATGTCCTTTGCCGGTAGTCACCTTAAGCAGCTGACGCATAACTAGAGTTTCGTCAGGTATAAGGTCGTAACCGAGCTTCAACTTCTTCTGTAATTCTTTGCATTCATCAAATGTATCGACAGAGATGCCAACCAGTAGCGCACTGCGCGGAGGATTTCGCCGGACCGAATCAAATTCACGTAAATACGTGCGGCAGAAAGGGCACCACTTTTCACGATAACTGGTAACGATTACCACAAGAGCTTGCTGAACCAAGATGGAAAAATCCTCTACTGTATCTATGCGACCTGCAGTGTTCATGTCATGCCCGCCAATTTCGATGACCGGCGTTCAAGTTGATGAAGCATAAATATAGCTGCGCAGAAAGCCAGAGAAATATAGCACATAGGTACGCCTCCACCGGTTCTAGGGCATGTATCACCAGCAAATAACTCAACACTACTCCCCGATGCTGCGATGAGAAATACCATGGTCCATGCAGGATAAAACAGCAGGGTTTTCAGCTTTTCAAAAGAGGGGATCTGAGAGACAAACATGGACAGGTAACCAATTGCCGCCAGGTAGCACAGGGGTACCCATAAAATACTGGGGCAGGGTGCTGTCACCGTGACTGTCAAATACGACAATTGCAGGGAGCTCCACAGCCCTATGACAATCAATAGTCCCAGTGACCCTCGGAAGGCAATTCGCAAAGGCGACATTAGAATTTGAGGAGTGTGTTGGAAAAATCTCCGGTTCGTTCAGCAATTTCCCCACTAATATATTGCACTGTAACCTCAGTTGCCGAGGCGTTCTCTAGCCCAAAAATCTGAATATGAGATTGGTCGGAGCAGAGGCCCTCCCCAGATACAAAGTCCCGGTAGATCACTTCACCGTCACTGCGCTGCACCCGTATTTTTGCTGCTATAGAGGCGATAGTGTCCGGTAGTTGTACCTTCAGGTAATTCGCATCACCCCCGTTGTTGATGTAGGCCTTGGGCTTGCCAGCGATGTTGATGTGTACAAGGTCGGGATATCCGTCGCCATTGAAGTCAGCGGTAATAGGGGAGATTCCGTAGCCAGTATTGATGACTCCACTTTGTTCACCCGTTGCCGCAAATTCCCCGGTCTCGGTTTGCATCAGGAATCTCCCGGGAAGACGTAAGAACGGTATTTTATGTGGCGGAAAACCGATGTAGTTTTCTGAAACTACCAGATCATCTCTGCCATCCAGGTTGAAGTCTTCAAATATTGCACCCCATGAAAACTCGTAAGCGGCGAGTTTTGCTTTTTCGGCAATATCATCGAAGTTAAAATTACCCTTGTTCTGGAACATGATCCACAAGGGGTTATATACCTGGTCATCGCGTAAGTCGCCCGTAACAACGAAATTAGGTGGGGTACTGCCTGTATTGGAAAAGAAGAAATCTACCATGCCATTGTTTAGATAGTCTGTTACCGCGATGCCCATTGGGTAGCTATATTGGTCGGAATTGGGGTTAGGCATATTACGGAACTTCAAATTACCCATGTTCTTCCAGGTTCGCACCTGTCCGGTATCATGGACAACCACCAGATCTTCAAGCCCATTGTTATCTATGTCGACAAATATACCCATGAATGTATTGTGCGTATATAAGAGACCAGACGCCTCGGTGATGTCGGAAAATGTGTTGTCACCGTTGTTCAAAAACATCCGGCTGGTGCCGCCATACCCTTCCTTGTTGAAAATATTCTGCCCTTCTACTAATTCTTTCTTTATGTAGCCGGCAACATACATATCAAAATGGCCGTCGCGGTTAATATCCCCGATAGCCACTGACAGTGGCGAGGTGTCGGTACCCAGGTCCAAGTCGAGCTTTCGCCCTGAAAAGTGGCCACCGTCATTGAGATACAACCAGATGCCATTTGTTCGTGAGACAATCAGGTCAGAAAAACCGTTGGCGTCGACATCGATGACAGAGGAGCCAAACGTGGCATCCTGTATTTCGGGCTTATCAATAATCGATTCATCGAGCAGATTAAATTTCCCATCGACAAATTCGAACACAGCATCATCCTGATTAGGCCCGCCGCCAATATAAAGCTCTTCGACGCCATCGTTATCGATATCGATAACAGCACTGGCGGTGAAAGGTAATGATTCAGTATCGATCAGTTGCTGTTCAAAATCGAGAACGCTGGTCTCAAATGTAGGCACCACGATATTGGCTGTTGATACTTCGTAGGGAATACGTTTATCCAGCGAAAATCGTACGATAACAACGATGAAAAGCAATGCCACGATAATAATTGGTACCAATAGTAATTTTTTCATTTATTAAGTTCCATTATGTATTTTTCGTGCTTGTATGACGGACATTGTGAAAAAGATACCGAACGCGATGTTGAGCGCGATCGGCATCAGGTATTTTCCAATCGATGGGCTTATTGCATAAATGACGAAATTCATCACCAGCAATACGATGGGATTAAATATGGCGTGCCATTTTTGGTAGTGCGACCGTCCCGTCAAAGCCAGATAAATAAAGATGATCGAGAGGGCGGCGGTAGTAATTCGGATGACAGTCAATAGGCTTTCGTAGCGCAAATCGTACAGCGCCACCAGTTCCTGGATGCTCCCCCCTGATTCCTGATAGTGCATTAGAGCACCGATACTCGCCCGGGAAGAAATCCAGTCTGCCCCGATCATGAATCCGTAGGCGCTCGTTAGGAAGCCCAAGAAAGCCAGTTTTTGATTTGCGGGCTTCAGCATCAGGTAGATATGCCAACAGCCCACAACGTACAGGGGGGCACCCAGCACACCGAAAAAATGGCCAGTTGTTTGCCGTGCAGTTGAAGCAGCCAGCATGAAGGTGTAACCATCGGCAGAAAAACGTGCCTGAGAGTCAAAATGTAAAAGAAACTCACCGGCACCGACCAGGATGGCAGCTGCCAGTCCAACTATCCCTGTTACCAACCTGATCTGGTATTGAGTCGTACTACTCATATAGATTCACCGGTCTGGATTTTGCTGTGGATATAACTCGTCAGTGATGTAGTTATAACCTACCTGCGAATCAAGTACTATTGGAAAAGGTCGATTTTTCCAAGACTGGATCTGCACAAAGTAAAACCAATTCTTTCATGACAAGGAAGCTGCCAAGACAACAATCAGTAGAGCACCGAAATAAATTACAGGAAACAGCCATCTACAGCGGTGATCGAGTCGATCTCCAGCTTCGCTCATTTCATGACGATCCAAGTAGCCCACTCTCAGGTTGACGATGACAGTCATGCACATAACGAAGAAGCTAATACACAGGAACCCTTCATTAATTAGCGTGGAGTAAGAGATTCTTGGAAGGGTTTCACTCATTATCACCTGGTACGTGACTGCGGTCAGTATGCCGATGAATGAGACGCTAATTCTATCGCCCAGAGACGATTTATCCATCCAGAATACAGACCACGATAGCATCACTATGATCATCAGTGGCAGTACGACCAGGCGCAAAATATAAAAGGAGCTACGTTGCACATCAACACTGACAGTGAATGTCGATGTAGTTGCCTTTTTGCCTATAAGCGGCGTGTTTCGGGTTCCGATCGAGGATTTGATCCCGGTTAGCTTCCACTGAGGCATCTGAAACAATTCGTCAAGGTTCAAGTCCACATCGTCGTAATCTGCATCCAGTCGGAGCGCTATCTCCTTGCTATCGAATCCCAGTACATGAAAAACAGCTTCAAGTCGCTGTCGATCAATTGGATAACGCCGCAGGTCGAGATCAATCTTCGCAACCGCATTAACCGTTTCAAACACGCTTACGGAACCATCAGAGCGCACGCGCATCAAGACGCCATGTTTCTCGTACACGCCAGACTCATTCACGAGAATAAGCTGAGGAAACCACCCAGAAAAGACTTCATTAAACTGGAAATTCCCCTGATATATTTTTTCCCTAGTGCCCTCGGCCATCGGGTCGAATTCCTGACGAGGATCATGCCAGGATAGTTTAATGACACCGGTAAATCCAAAGGTTTCAGTCTCATCATCGATGTGATCGATATCCCGTAAGTCAAAACTGACGGTGACCTCTACAGGGCCGTCTTTTTGTGGCAGCGCACTCTTGAAACCATCACCTTGTAAATGTTTGGCTGCCAACTCCGGTGCGGGGGAAGCTAGGGCTAATGTACTCCCCGCTAACGTGGCGGTGGCTATAAATGTAGCCACAATGACTCTCAAGAAATTTTGCATCTTATTGCTAGTCCGGTCAGGTTTTTATTATCGCGGGTTTGGCTGGATTATGGCATACATCGTTGCATCCTACTCACTCACTTAGTCGAGTCTATGCGTACTGATCCGTAGTCGGAGGCTCTCTTCTATGGAAAATCTACAATAATCAACAAGATGTAGTATCCAGATCAGTTTACCCAGACACCACCCGCTTATGAGGCGGATGGTCTACCTGGCATCTGGACAGTAACTTGAAGAAACGTATCGGGGTTTGTTGATGGGATAGGGCAGGGTGGCCGAGACCGAGCCTATGCCGAGACTGATGGTGGGGTATACCGAGCTGAGTTGCAGTAAGTTGAAAAAGGGTGAGGGGTTTTTGAAACCGAACTTTGAGCTTCTTCCGAGCTTGTGAGCTAGATTACGAATTGGCCATGCACAGGTACTTGATGGCAAGGCTCTGGAAACCTACAACAACAGAATTCGCGTGCTGCTTCCACCCGGGGACGTCGCGTGGATTGAGGAGGGTGCAGGAAAATAAGCGCGAATCCCCCAGAATCCTAGCATCCACTGGAATCCCAACTAAGATAGAGAGAGGAATAATACTTTCGGCGGGAATCCGTCCGCATAACCGGTCGCCGAATTCTCAGGAGAACCTTATGAGTACTACCGAGTTGGTTGTAGATATTCAGGATATTGAATTTAGCCTGTTTGAATGGCTGCGAGTCGATCAATTGCAACAGTACCCGAAATATGCAGATTACGACGCGGAGACACTGAAGCTCTTAGTGACGGAAGGTCTGAAGTTCGCGAAGGAAGTGATTTCCCCCACCAATATGGAGGCTGACCGCGAGGGCTGCACGGTGGTGGACGGCAATGCTATTGTCCCTCAATGTCTGCAGAATCCCTACAAACAGGCCTACGAGCTTGGTTGGGCTTCGATATCGGCGAGCCAGGAGTTCGGCGGCCAGGGCGCTCCTGCGGCGATCGGCCTGGCCCTTTCAGAAGGAATTCTTGGGGGTAATCTCGCGCTGGGCATGTATTTCGGCCTGACTCAGGGGGCTATGGAGTTGATCGAGTCCTTCGGCGCCGAGGACCTGAAGAATACCTATTGTGAAAAAATGACCACGGGGGAGTACACAGGAACAATGTGTTTGAGCGAACCCCAGGCAGGCTCTGATGTGGGAGCGGCAAAGACCTCCGCCGAACTGGTGGAGGGAGAGACATACAAAATCAAGGGGAGCAAATGCTGGATTTCCTCCGGTGATAATGACCTGGGCTCAAACGTGATTCACCTGGTGCTGGCGCGAGTACAAGGCGATCCGGCGGGGACCAAAGGACTGAGCCTGTTCGTCGTGCCCAAGATTACCGTAAATGAAGATGGCAGTCTGGGCGAGGCCAACGATGTGACCCTGGTATCGATAGAGCACAAAATGGGCATCACAGCCAGCGCCACCGCCGTGCTCAGTTTCGGCGACCAGGACAACTGTTACGGCCGCCTGCTCGGCGAGCAGGGAGCAGGCATGCGGATGATGTTTCAGATGATGAACACCGAGCGCATTATGGTGGCTGGCATGGGACTTGGTATCGCCAGCGCCGCCTATCAAAACGCACTCGCCTACGCCAGGGAGAGAATCCAGGGCGCCCACATCGACAGCCACGACCAGGGTTCGGACGCGCCCAGCGTCCCCATTATTCAGCATCCCGATGTCCGCTATTCACTGACCGGAATGAAAGCCAGGGTGGAGGCGATCAGGGCCCTGTTGTATGGCGCCTGTTTCATTGAGGACAAATTACACATCACAGAAGACAACGAGGAGAAGCAGGAGCTGGACGATTTGTTTCAGATCATGACACCAATGTGCAAAGGCTGGGCCTGTGAGACGGGATTGGACGTCACCCGGACCGGCATGCAGATTCTCGGCGGCGTGGGTTTCACCAAAGATTTCCCCATGGAGCAGTATTACCGCGACCTCAGAATTTCCGCCATTTATGAGGGCACAACCGGAATACAGGCCTTGGATCTGGTGGGGCGTAAAATGACCATGAGCAAGGGCAGACTCTTCATGGCGCTGTTAGGAAAATTCGCTCAACTGTACGATACCAACAAAAACCACACCCGTCTGGGTCAGGATTTTGAGATCTGGAAAGAGGCCTACGACAAGATGACGGTCTGTAGCATGACTTTACCAGAGATGATGAAGGACAAGGGCCTGTCGGGCGCTGTTCTATATGCCACGCCGTTTATGTTCCTGATGGCAGCCGTGACAGCCAGTTATTTCTTGCTCCAGCAAGGCCTGGTGGCTTACGACAAACTGGAGGAGCTTAAAAAGGAGGGTGGTGTAAATGAAGAAGCTATGGACGATTTTTTGAAGGAAAATTCCAGAGCGCAATTTTACGAGAACAAACTCAAGACTCTGGATTACTTCCTGAACGTCTTACTGCCGGGGTATCTGTCATATTCGGTCCCCATTTTGAATAAGAACTACAGCGCCCTGGAGATCTCCTTGTAGCTCCTGTGACGCGTGAACTT
>JBALVO010000002.1:45182-104365 GCA_036961445.1 Halioglobus sp. | reverse complement strand
CCTGTTACCGCCGTGAAAGGGCAGTGTCCTGGACCACTAGACGAAGGGGACGCAACGCTTTCTCATTTCCACAAAAAAGCCGCGTAATTGTACCGAAGCTGGGCTTCGATGCAACCATCGCGGCAAACGTAACGGCGTTCGAAGCACAATACTCCTGCGCTACACCTGGAAACCTATCCTAGTACTTGAATACGGTATCCAGCATCAGGCGCTGGTAATCTGCATCTTTACCCTGGTCGACCCCCCTGCTGCCATCGAAGTAAGTCGCACCAATAGTCCACTTCTTGGCCAGCGCATACTTGCCGGAGAGCTTGTGGCCCTTGCCGTCAGTACCACCGCCCATGAAGTCAGAATCAGTGACGAGGCCCAGGGTCGCATCAGCTTCAAGATCCTCATACTGGTACTGCAGTTGCCAGCTACCCTTACTCTTCGCCTTGCCTAGCTTAACGCCCGCAAGGTAACCCGTTTCCAGGTCATCTGCGTCATCGTTCTCGACATAATCGCCGTATAGGCTGACCGGCATATCAAACAGGTTAAGTGCAAGTTCAATAGATGCATTTATCAGCTTGTAATCATATTCGTAAACATCCACACCGCCATTGTTGACCGAGGAGTTACCGAAAAAGCTATCGTCATAGATGGCTTCGCGATCCTTGGTGGGGATATCCAGATACTTCGCGGCGGCGGTCAGCCTCATGTTGTCGAATAAACTAAACTGGGCACCGACCTGCGCACCCCAGATACCATCGTCCTCGTTCTTACTGTCACTTTCAATAAAACTGTATTCGGCAGTGGCAAAGAACGTATCGCCCTGCCAGCTAGCGGCCAAACCTTCCGGACGAAAGTCACCATCCCAGATCAGGGAGCTCTTCTGCACCGTATAGTACGGGTTCTTGAATTTTCCCGCGGTGATGTAGGTGTTTTCCAGCCCAGTCCATTTCAGGTAACCCAGGTCCAGGCGCACATCCTTGGTCGAACCACCACCGCCCAGTGTCTGGTTGGTAGATACCGGGTCATCACCACCCGAAGCCAACCCCAAGCCAACTTCGGTGGTATCAGAAGTCTTGGCGATCAGGGCAGCACGTGCACGGATACGATTGCGATCACGGTCATCCTTGCCGTCTTCATCGATTTCCTCGTAACGGTAGCGGAAATCGCCTTGCCACTTCATATTCTCGGCCCAGGAGGTGGACTTATTCTGTGATTTCAAGGTTGCTACTTCCGCATTGGTCGCGGCGAGATCCTCCACAGTGACAAGTTCCACACCGGCCTGTACGCCGGCCAAATTCCGCAGTTCCTGGTTTTCTGCTTCCAGTGTGTTCATACGCTCACTCATGGCGGCAAACTGAGCCTTGAACTGCTCCCACTCTGCTTCAGGCACCTGGGCACTGACAGCCGCACTACCAAACAGCACACTTGCTACAGCGACAGAAATAGCTTTCTTCATGATTCACTCCCCTAAATAAATGTTCGCAACACAAGCTCTCTGCTTGTATGGCGGGGACAATATTAATAGGGAAACATGACAGTTTTATTACTATTTAGCAGGAAAAAAGATGGTTTTCCAGGCTTGCATTCAGTGCGTATTATTGGCGGAGCCATAGACCTGTTGATAGCCAGATATATAGGAGGATTGCTCCGGCTATCTCACGTCAACCGAAGCGACCGGTTATATAATTTTCAGTCAACTCATGTTTGGGCATCGTGAAAATTTGTTTGGTATCGCCCACCTCAATCAATCTGCCCAGGTGAAAATAGGCGGTACGCTGAGATACCCGAGCGGCCTGCTGCATGGAGTGCGTTACGATAGCAATCGTATAATTGTCCTTCAATTCATCCATTAGCTCTTCGATCCGGGCTGTGGCTATTGGGTCCAATGCGGAACACGGCTCATCCATCAGAATGACTTCAGGGCTGACAGCTATAGCCCGGGCGATACACAACCGTTGTTGTTGACCACCCGACAACCCGGTCCCGGGCTTATCCAACTGGTCTTTCACTTCCTCAAACAAGCTGGCCCGCTTCAGACTGGTCTCGACGATTTCATCCATTTCCGCCTTATTATGCGCCAGCCCATGAATGCGCGGGCCATAGGCAACGTTTTCATAAATTGACTTGGGAAAAGGATTGGGCTTTTGAAATACCATACCAACCCGTGCACGCAACAGCACTGTATCCTGGTCACTGGCATAGATATTCTCATTATCGAGTTTCACCTCACCTTGCACTTTGCAGATCGGGATAATGTCATTCATCCGGTTTAGCGTACGCAAAAAAGTGGACTTGCCACAGCCCGAGGGGCCAATCATTGCAATCACCTCATTCTTGCCAATATCCAGTGATATATCAGTGATCGCCTGTTTCTGATCATAATAAACATTGACGTTGCGAGTGGACATTTTTACGTTTTCAACAAAAGGTGTACCTATGGTGACATAGTCCTTCACATCCGAATGATCGTGGATGTTGAGCGGCTGCGTCTCGCTAGCCGCACGCTTGTCCGCACTGGGCACCGGAGCATCGTCAGGCTTCTGCGCGATTACATTCATATTTTCAGGTCCTTCCATGCATAAAATGCCTGGTAATTTATTTAAGCTCAAAACGCTTGCGCAATATCACTGCGATAGCATTCATCAGAATTAGAAATGCCATCAAAACCATGATCGCTGCAGACGTTTTCTCGGTAAAACCGCGCTCGGGGCTATCTGCCCACAAAAAAATCTGCACCGGCAATACCGTTGACGGGTCTGTGACACTGCCTGGTACATCCATGATAAACGCGACCATGCCTATCATCAGTAGTGGTGCGGTCTCACCCAGAGCCTGCGCCATACCTATGATAGAGCCCGTCATTATGCCGGGCATGGCGACCGGAAGCACATGATGAAATACGGTCTGCAGCTTGGATGCACCCACTCCCATAGCTGCCTGGCGAATGGATGGTGAGACTGCCTGTATTGCGGCCCGGGATGTAATAATGATGGTAGGGAGAGTCATCAGGGACAGTACGATGCCCCCCACCAACGGCGCAGACCGCGGTAATCCAAAAAAGTTGATGAATACTGCCAGCCCCAGCAAACCAAACACAATCGACGGCACCGCCGCCAGGTTATTGATATTGATTTCGATCAGGTCCGTCAGACGATTACGCGGCGCAAATTCCTCCAGATATATTGCGGCAAACACACCCACCGGAAACGCCAGACAGAAAGTAACCAGCATGGTAAAAAAGGAACCAACCAGGGCGGCCTTGATACCAGCCATCTCCGGTTCACGTGAATCACCCTGAGTGAAAAATGCCGTGTTGAATCGCGAGTCGACTCTGCCCTCCTCCTGCAACTGGCCCAACCACACAACCTGGATGTCTTTTACTCGACGATCCGACTCAGGAATAGCAACAGCAACCTGTCCCTTTAAATAGCTACCGGCTTCAGAATGGGCCCGCAGCCAAATATCGCTGGTGCCACCAATCAACTGCGGATTTTTGATGACCAGGTCGCGCAGATTATATTCAGCGCCGATACTCACTAGCCGATACAACAGGCGCTTCTCACTACGCCCCGAAACAGTGGGAAACATATCGCGTAAACTACTCTTTATTGCCGATGAGTAATCCGCCGCATAAAGTTCTTCTTCTGCGGCGTTGGCTTCTACACCAAGGCGCTCTGCATCCAAATTAATTTCCAGCTTGATATAGTGCTGAGTAAACGCAGGATAACCCTTGCTAACTATATCCAGCAGCAAAATAAACAGGAACACAAAGCCGGTGAGCACCGCCAGTCGTCCATACCACTGAAAACGACGTTCCTTCGCATAGCGTTTCTTTAACGAGGCTTGAATCTTCGCCGTTGCACTGCCGTGGTTTTTCTCACTCATATTGTTCACGGTACTTTCTCACGACATAAAGCGCGATGATGTTTAGCATCAAGGTTACAAAGAACAGAACCAGACCCAGCGCAAATGCCGCCAGAGTCTTGGGGTTATCAAACTCCTGGTCACCGACCAGCAGGGTCACGATCTGCACCGTAATCGTGGTGACCGCCTCCAGCGGGTTTGCGGTCAGCTTGGCAGACAACCCGGCAGCCATTACCACGATCATGGTTTCTCCAATGGCCCTGGACGCGGCCAGTAAGATACCGCCCACGATCCCGGGCAGAGCCGCTGGCAATAACACTTTGCGAATAGTCTCGTTCATGGTGGCACCCATTCCCAGGGATGCCTCACGCATGGTATCCGGCACAGCGGTGATAATGTCGTCGGACAAAGACATCACAAACGGAATAATCATAATGCCCATAACAATCCCTGCCGCCAATGCGCTTTCTGAAGCCACGGTCAGACCCAGCGATTCACCAACCTGGCGGATAAACGGCGCGACGGTAATTGCTGCGAAGAACCCATACACTACCGTAGGTACGCCGGCGAGAGTCTCCAGCGCTGGTTTGGTCACAGCGCGAAAACGACGCGAGGCATACTCCGACAAGTATATTGCTGACATCAAACCAACAGGCACAGCGATAAAAAGCGCCACAGTCGATATCAACAAAGTTCCCGCCAGCAGAGGTAAAAAACCAAATGAACCGGATGCCGCTACCTGATCCGCCCGAATAGCCATCTGTGGGCTCCAACTCAGACCAAACAGGAAATCAGTAATGGGTATTACCTGGAAAAAGCGAACAGCCTCAAACAGGACCGAAAGGACGATCCCCAATGTAGTCAGTACCGCAAGAAACGAGCAGGAAAAAAGCACCCACTTGAAAATATTTTCTACGTGATTACGCGCTCGCAGCAATGGAGTCACGCGCTGTAGCGCCAGCAGGCAACCAATAATGGCCACCAAAAATACCATCAGAGCCTTTATGTTACTACTGGACGCGGCCAGCGCCTTATAGTGCTCTGCTGCGTTGATCTGAGTCTCATCAAGTTGTAAGGAGTCAATGCTGCCTAAGGCATAACCCACTATCTGGTTGTAATATAAACCCAGCTCACTGACGTGCATTTGCGTCGTAGTTTGCGGCAACTCGGCCAACACCAGACGCTGGAGCACACTGGATTCAAATACCAGCCACAGGACAAGAATCAACAAGGCAGGCAGCGCCGCCCAGAGCGCGGCCATATAGCCGTAATGTTTAGGCAACGAGTGCAATGCCACTGCGCCACCGCGGTCCCTGGCTACCGTATATGAACGCTTGCGCCCCATATAAAAGCTGATGACACTCAGTGCAATCAGCATAAGGAAGACCGTGGTTGTCTGCATGAAAATCTCTTTGCTATCCTTGTTAATGCCGCTACAGCGGCATATCGTGATCCCGGATATAAAAAATGGCGCGCCGAATTTTACGACGCACCCGTTCTCAGGCGATGGAGTACCAGACTACATATATCCAGATTACAGCTGGAGTTGCTTCAGCTTCGCCACGTCATCCTGCACCTGCTTAAGCTCGTCATCACTCAACGGAATCAAACCTCTCTCTGGCAGGTAGCCGTCTTCCCCGAGGGCCTTATTCGAGGCAAATTCCTGTGCATATTCCTGAATGCCAGGAATTTTGCCAACATGAGCGCCCTTGATGTAAAAGTATAGTGGCCGTGATACCGGATAATCGCCACTGGAAATCGTGTCAAAACTGGGCTCAATGCCATCTATCACAGAGCCCTGTACCTTATCCCCATTCTCGTCAAGAAAGCTGAAACCGAAGATACCCAGTGCATTGGGATTGGCCTGTAGTTTTTGCACAATCAAATTATCGTTTTCACCCGCTTCTATGTAGGCGCCATCTTCACGCACAGCATAAGCGATGGTCTTGAATACATCCTTACCTTTGGGCGCCTTGCCCTTTTGCCTGGCCAGGGCATCATAAGCACCCGCAGGCATACCCAGCTTTGTCATCAATGCCTGAATCTCGGCAACCTGATCAGCTCCCATGGAACGCAGTGCTTTGAGGTCCGGCAGCGCCTGAGCGCCGCCGCCCAGAGCCAACTCGGCGAATGCATCCCGAGTACCGGATGTAGGTGGTGGCCCCAGAACTTCGATGTTGATAGCTGGCAGGCTGGTACTTACGTCTTTCCAGGTCTTGTTGGGATTGGGAACAAGGGTGCCATCTGCACCGGGGATATCCTTGGCCAGCGCCATGTAGATATCTTTCAGGCTTAACTTAAACTGCGTGGATTGTCTGGAGTTGGCGATAGCGATGCCATCATAGCCCACCAACACCTCTACGATACTGGTGACACCGTTTGCCTGGCAGTCGTCATATTCACTCTGTTTGATACGACGCGAGGCATTGGTGATATCGGGGCTATTAGCGCCGAGGCCTTTGCAAAATAACTTCAGACCACCACCAGATCCGGTGGATTCTATTTTCGGGGTTTTGAACTTCGTGGAGCGTCCAAAACGCTCAGCCACAACGGTGGCGAAAGGATACACGGTGGACGAACCAACGACGCTAACACTGTCCCGACCGGCGGCCTGCACAGTGAGACTGCCCATGGCCGCGGCAACGACTGCTGCTACAAGATAGTTCTTCACTAGGCTATAACTCCGTTATGGTGATTGACCAATACCAGGTCGCTGCTGCGTATTTGTAGCGAATTCTAGAGGCTGTTTGTTACGAAATTGTGACAATTCGGCGGCGGATCTCTGCATCTACCGCGCTTGAATCAATAAAGGGGCTAACTCAGATCGCTATCGTGGACTGGATATAGACGGACATCGACAATTAAGGCACTAATCCTGTACGCCAAAAACACGGCGTGGGTCCGGCGAGAGCCGGGCAGAAAGACTATCAAGTATGGTCCGCATGACCTCTTTCACGGTGGCGTCGCGATCGTCGTTGACGATAATGGGGGTATTGGTGCGATCGGCTTCAGACAACAGGTAAGACTGCAGCTGCCAAATTTCCTCAAAATGCGCCAAATAACGTTCAGCCCGACGCTTTACCGCCTTGGTAGCCCGTCCGGAGATGCGCTGCTTGAGCGCACCGCGCTTAAGTACAGCCAGCATAACGTGGACTATGACAGGATCATCTGCGGTGATGCCACTGGCCAATTCCGGATAGGCATGTACACCTTCGACAATCAACGACTCACGCTCACGCAAGGCCCGCCCTATCACTGCACGACTTGCAATGGAGACCAGTTCTGCCTGGGCCCGGTAGCCCTCTTCAACACTTTTTGCATCAACCGGCGATGTGGCTGTTTCATGGTCGCCCAACAACTTGCGCCAGGCGTCATAGGACGAGGTATGCAGTGTGGGATATTGGTCGCTGGATAGCATGGTACGCATGACTTCCCGCAGCAAGTCCGTGGACTGCATACGCACCACACCCAGCTGATCAGCCAGGGTCGTAGCGATCGTACTTTTGCCACAACCAGTGGTACCCCCTATAAGCAAAATCAATGGACGCCCGCTGCGCAGAAATTCGCGCCAAACCAGCCAGCGCTGCGCCACGGCCGGGCCTAAAGATGAGGTCTCCTGCAGCAGATTGTAGGTAATTCGAGCGATATATTGCGAGCTGACCAAGGTCATTTTTCCGCTGAACAAGTGACGTCGCAGCTTGGTTGCTATCTTCAGCGATTCAGCAAGATTCAGCCCAATTATTTCCAGGTCACGGCGATGCAACTCTCCGGAAAAGGGCGTCAAGCGGCCCCTTGCATCTTCAACCTGCACCAGTGGGGTAGCGCCGGACGGCCGCAAGTATCGGTCTGCGGTCTTTGAGCCGAATTCATTTTTTAGTTGTTTGTAGACGATCCGGTGCAGCTCCAGCTTGCTCAGAGTCCTGTCATCGCCCAGATCTTCGCGCACATCATCGGCAACAGCGTATGCCTGTTGAAAGGAAAGGCCGGCTTGTTGTAGCGAGCGAGTGAGAATGCCACGCAGGAAAGGAACGCTGGTGGATTCTTCATTATCTTGTATTAGCAGCTTCGCCAAAAACACATCCTTGATGTGGCGTGTCATCGTTTAGTAATGAGGGGTTCATTATAACCGGAAACGCCGGATTGACTTGCTGCGTGACCAAAAAGCGGAAATAGTTGCGAAATACGTGGGCAGCAGCGTTCAGCTCAGGCTATCTTCCGGGAATAAGGCAAAGCCAGTGTTCCCTCGGTGACAAAACCAGAAGGCGCTCCCCATTCGTCATATGAGGCACAGCAGGGACCATCGAAGTCCAGCAAACCTATGTATCGATGCGTCACCTTACAGCGCAAATGGTCGCTGTAATTCAAATCAAGAAAGTGACTGAGCAGAGCCCGTACGACACCGGAGTGGGCAACGCAGAGCACTGTTTGCGCGCCGCCCGACTGCGCCAAGGCCTTGACGAATCCCACGCTGCGTAACAACAACTGATTGAAGCTTTCACCCTCGGGATAAATAAAATCTGGATCTTTCTTGTGTAGAGGATAATGTGTTGCCGCCCAGGCCTTGGGCTTGCCATACAATGTTCCGTAGTTAATTTCGTTCAGCTGCGGTGCCAAATGCACATCGGCAACAGCAAACTGCTGCGCGAAATATTCCGCCGTATGTTGCGCCCTGGCCAGCACACTGGAATAAACCTGATCCAGGTGGATACTTCGCTGTTGCAGTACCTGCGTAACAAATTGCATATCCTGCTGCCAGTCATCCGCGGGAGGCGAGTCGCCCCAGCCCATAATACGGCCGGAAACGTTAAACTGGGTTTTATAATGCCGAACAAGAATCAAACGCATAACACTGGCCACTGGTCGACTTGACGCAACAGAACTCCCCAAGACGGCACAGCTTAGCGCAACAAGACCCGCAAGTCGCTACCATCTGACTCCAGTGAGGGAGATATAAATTGACGCTGATCACAAAATATCCGATTGCGGCAAAAGGTCGCAAATCGCGCTTGCCTGTCTGGACTTTTAAGGACAACCTATGGCCTGGGCTCTTGTAATTTGATGTTGGTTTGCGTAGTTTTCGCTGCAGCATTACGTACAATCCCACTTTTAGAAATCCACTGCTGAGAGCACTGATCCATGCCGATAAAATCGCTGACTACTATTGTGACCTTGTGCATAACCACGGTATTTGCCGCAGCGGCCGCCAACGCGCGCACCGAAATACAGAACAAGGGCTCTGATACCCTGGTCAATGTCGCTCAGGCGTGGGCCGAGGCCTACCAGAGCGTTGACCCCGAAGTAGCTGTGGCCGTATCCGGCGGCGGCTCCGGCACCGGCATCGCCGCCCTGATCAACGGCACCGTAGACATCGCCAATACCAGTCGTCAGATAAAATCCAGGGAAATGGAGCATGCCACAAAAAACGGCGTAACCCCGGTAGAACATGTTGTCGGCTTTGACGCTCTGGCGGTGTATCTGCATAGCGCCAACCCGGCTACTGAACTTAGTATTGAGCAACTGCGTGAGATCTATAAACGCGGTGGTAATTTCAGCAAATGGACAGACTTGGGGCTGGAAGTCCCGGGGTGTAAAAACCAACAAATCATTGTGGTCAGTCGCCAGAATAACTCCGGCACCTACGCCTACTTCAAGCATGCTGTGCTGGGTAAGAAGGGTAAATACCGGCAGGGTACACTGGACATGCATGGCTCCAAGGATGTTGTAGATCTGGTTGAGAAAACGCCCTGCGCCATCGGCTACAGCGGCCTGGCGTATGCCACGGATCATGTCAAACTGGCCTGCATAACCAGCCCCACGAAATCCGGATGTATTATGCCGTCCCCTGCCAATGCAGCGGATAAAACCTACCCTATAGCGCGCCCATTATTCATGTACACCAACGGTGAAGCCCAGGGGGCTATCAAGACCTATCTCGATTGGGTAATGAGTGATACAGGCCAATGCATTATCGCCGGCAAGGGCTACGCACCGGTGCGTGAGTTGAGTTGCGAATAAGCTTATTAAACGACGGGAATTCTGCACTGTGGCAAATCTGTGCCAACGAGCTGATCCATCCCCATCTCGTCAGTCGCTGGAGACATCAGTATGAGCCATTATGAAGAAAGGCTGGAACGCGATCTAGGCGCGCTGCGCACACGTATCACAACGATGTCAGAGATGGTCCAGCGCGGCCTGGCCAACGCGGTGCGCGCCCTGCAAAAAGGCGACAAGCAGCTCGCTGCCAACACCATTCTTGCCGATCACCCCATTAACCGGACAATGCGTGAAATTGATGCAGCATGCCATGCCTTTATTGCTGTGCATCTGCCCAGCGGTAAACATTTACGCCTGCTCTCGTCGGTGATTCGGGTGAATATCGCGCTGGAGCGCATCGGCGACTACGCCGTCACTATTGCCCGCGCTTCAGTGCAGCTGGCTGAGCCACCCAGTGGCCGAATGGCCCATGAACTGGAGCGTTTTGGCAGCGAAGTACAGGTCATGTTGGAGCAGTCCATCACGGCATTTAATGAGCTCAACGCTGAGCTCGCCAGAGGCACTATGGTGCTGGAGACAGAAATGGAGTTCGACATGGATGGCATTTATGCCGAGTTGATGAGTAACCCTGAGCAAAGTAATGCTACATCCCTGCTGACAACATTTACTGTATTCACCAACCTCAAACGTGCTGCTGACCAGGCCAAGAATCTGTGTGAAGAGGCAGTTTTTGCCGCCACGGGAAAAACCAAGGTGCCCAAGGTCTATAACATTCTTTTTTTGGATCAGGACAACAGCAGTGTCAGTCAGATGGCAGAGGCGCTGGCACGTCGATCTTTCCCAGGCAGCGGTAAATATCGCAGTGCTGGTGCCAATCCGGCGGCTGAGGTGGAGCAGACCACCGCGAACTTCCTGGCTGATCTGGGTGTGGACATCAGCACTGCCACACCGAGTAAGATTGACTTTAGCGAACACGAACTGGCCGAATTGCACCTGGTGATTAGCTTACAGGGACCGGTGAGCGATTATATACCCCTGCTGCCTTTTCACACCTCTAGTATTGAATGGAACGTTGGTGCAACTGAGTCACCTCAAGACGAGGAGTTGACAACCACTTACCGTGAGCTGGGTTCGCACATTAAAGAACTCATGCAGTTACTGCGCGGCGAAGACGCACCGTAGCCTGCTGGAACATAGCCATGAAACAAACAGTGATAAGTGATTTCGACCGCCGCAATAGCGCTTGGTACATAGACAAGCTGGTGCAGGTCATTGTGTTCCTCGGTGGAATATCTGCCATTGTCTTTATCATCGGTATTTTCGTTTTTATCACCAAGGAAGGAATGGGCTTCATCCTCGACACGATGGACCCCATGGAGTTCTTCGGCTCCCCTTACTGGGAACCCAGTGACGAGGATGCGCCTGAGTACGGCATCCTCGCACTGATTGCCGGTACTGCCAGCGTGACAGGACTGGCACTGATTGTGGCTATACCTTTCTCTCTTGGTGCCGCAATTTTTATTGGCGAGTTTGCCACCGGAAAGTTTCGCGAATTTCTCAAAATTTTAGTGGAACTGCTGGCTGCCATCCCTTCAGTGGTGTGGGGATTTATCGGCCTAACCATAATGAACCCGATCATTATTGATTTATTCGATGTTCCAGTAGGACTCACGGTGCTGAACGCCGGGATTATCCTGGGCTTGATGACTGCCCCCATTATGACATCTATAGCTGAAGATGCCTTGAAGGCTGTACCCGACCGCTACCGGGAAGCAGCCGAGGCCATGGGAGCAACCCGTTGGCAGGTGATTTTTAAAGTGGTGCTACCGGCCGCCAAAAATGGCCTGCTCGGCGCTGTTTTATTGGGCATAGGGCGCGGCTTTGGAGAAACCATGGCGGTATTGCTGGCCACCGGTCATTCAGTGAACATTCCCAACAGCATCTTCGATTCGGTGCGAGCACTAACCGCGACTATCGCCGCCGAACTGGGCGAAACCGCAGTGGGCTCTGATCACTACCAGGCGCTGTTCACCATAGGGATCTTTCTGTTTGCGATTACCTTTGTGATCAATTTGACCGCCGACCTGGTGGTACGTGGTGTACGTAATGGATGAGCAGATGTTTGGCGAGACAAGGCTCAATGTGCGCGACAAGAGGGTGCAGGAGATTTACCGCCTGGCCTTCCTGCTGATGACCGTGTTGCTGATTTTGCCAGTACTGGCCATTCTGGGCATGCTGATCTACAAGGGCGGCTCGGTCATATCCATGGACTTTCTTTTTACATCCCCTACTGATGGCATGACTGCCGGAGGAATATTCCCGGCCCTACTTGGTACGGTATGGCTGGTCGCAGTGGCCTTGCTGATCTCTGTCCCTATCGGCATTGCCGCCGCTATTTACCTGAGCGAATACGCGTCTGACAACTGGTTCACCCGGATAATCAACCTGGCCATTATTAACCTGGCAGGTGTTCCCAGTATTGTGCATGCACTATTCGGTGTGGGAGCCTTTGTCGTATTTTTTGGCATTGGCACAAGTATCCTGGCTGCCAGCCTCACCCTGGCTATCATGACTCTCCCTGTTGTTATCGTATCCACGCGAGAATCACTGCAAGCGGTTCCCCATGCGTTCCGGGAGGCGTGTTGGGCCATGGGTGCAACGCGCTGGCAAACGATACGCCGTGTGGTATTGCCAAACTCCATCAGCGGTATTCTCACTGGTGTCATCCTTGAGGTTTCTCGTACCACCGGTGAAACAGCGCCTATTATGTTTACCGGTGCCGTATTTTTCACACCATTCCTGCCCCAGGGAGTATTTGACCAAACCATGGCCATGTCACTACACCTTTTTGTTGTGGCAACACAGGTACCGGGTGTCCCGGAAGAGCTACCCTATGGCGTGGCACTGGTTCTTATTGGTATGGTACTGATAATGAACAGTGTCTCCATCGCCTTTCGCGTTTACCTGCGGACCCGCAAAAAATGGTAGAGGACACAGATATCACCGCAGATACCGTAAGCAGTGCGCCCGCAATTACGGTGCAAAACCTGGACATCAGCTATGACGGCCAGAGTGCACTCAGTGGCGTGAACCTGGAAATATTCGAAAACGAAATTTTTGGCATAATTGGGCCGGCGAATGCCGGCAAGACCTCATTCCTGAAAGCTATCAACCGTATGGATATGTTTACTGCAGCCATGCAGGTGCGCGGTGATATCTCTTTTTATGGTCACAACGTCAACCACTTAAAGAACGTTTATGCTTTGCGCTCTGCGATTGGCGTGGTATTTCCATTGCCAGTGGGGCTGCCCATGACAATTTTCGACAATGTAGCTCTGTCACCTCGCCTGCGCGGTATCAAATCAAAGATACAGCTGGATATTATCGTTGAACGCTGCTTGCAGCGCGCGGCTCTCTGGGATGAAGTAAAAGATCGCCTCAACACATTGGGCAGTCTACTCTCAGGAGGCCAGCAGCAGCGCCTGACCATCGCCAGAGCGCTGTCCCAGGAGCCAAAACTTCTTATGCTTGACGAGTTCTCCATCGCCGTTGATCCGGTTACCACCATGCGCATTGAGGACGTTCTGAAGGACCTGAAACATGAGATGACTATTATCCTGGTAACCAACCTTGTACAGCAGGCAAACCGGCTGGCAGATCGCACAGCCTTCTTCCTGGAAGGCAGTTGTATTGAGATCGGCGATACCCAAACGCTGTTCAGCGGCGGAGCAGCAGACCAACGCACCACCGATTATATCGAAGGCAGGTTCGGCTGATGCACCAGGACACACAAGGGTTGGCGATTCGTACCCGTAATCTAAACCTGTGGTACGGCACATTCCAGGCGTTGTTTGACGTTGACTTGCAGATCAAGCAGGGAATTATCACATCGTTAATTGGTCCATCCGGGTGTGGAAAAAGTACCCTGCTGCGCAGCGTGAATCGTATTAATGAAAGACTGGGCTATGTACGAATCGATGGCGCTATCGAAGTGCTTGGCAAGAATATTTACGATGCGGACGTTGAACTGGTACAAGTGCGCAAACAAATCGGCATGGTGTTTCAACGCCCTAACCCGCTCCCTATCTCCATCCGCGATAATGTACTGTTCGGCTACAACATACATACCGCCGGCAAACGACCCACACGGAGCGAACAAAATGACATACTGGAGGATGCCCTGCGACAGGTGTTGCTCTGGGATAAGGTCAAAGACAAGCTCAACCGTAAAGCCACCGGGTTGTCTCTGGAGGAGCAACAAAAGCTATGCATAGCGCGCTTGATTCCGGTAAAACCGGGTGTTTTGCTGATGGACGAGCCCTGTTCCGCGCTGGATCCCAAAGGAACTGAAGCGGTAGAAGAGCTGATCTGGGAACTACGGGAAAAGTACACCATCCTGATCGTAACGCACAACATGGCTCAGGCCCGGCGGGCCAGCGAAGAGTGTATCTTCATGTTGATGGGCAAAGTCATCGAACACGCGTCAACCGATAGCATGTTCGTTACACCGGCCCAGCAAGCGACCGCTGACTACATCGAAGGCCGCTATGGCTGAGATTAGAGCGAGGCCATCCGCAGTATCAGGGTAAAATATTAAGCCTTGTTTACAAGGCTTTCCATGCCCCCGTGCCTGACATCCAGGCCCCGCACCAGGTACACCACATGCTCAGCAATGTTACAGGCATGATCACCTATTCGCTCAAGGCTACGTAGCGCCCACATTTCATTGAGAATGACGCCGATATCCCTCGGGTCTTCCATCATAAAAGTTACCAGGCTGCGCATCGCACTGCCGTACTCTTTGTCCACTTCAAGATCACCCCTGACAACTGCTACTGCCATATCCACGTCTAGCCGGGCAAAAGCGTCCAGCGCCTGACGCAGCATTTCCGCCACCCGTGTGCCAATGTGCCTTATCTCGACGAAATTACTAGGTGACATACCCTCCCCCGATAGGCGGACCGTTTGTTTGGCAACCTTGGCCGCTTCGTCACCTATGCGCTCAAGGTCAGTATTTACCTTGATAATGGCAACGACCAGGCGCAAGTCACTGGCGGTGGGCTGACGCCGCGCCAGGATGGATGCGCATTCATCATCAATTGCCATTTCCATCTGGTTTACTTCATTATCCCGAGTAACAATCAGCTCTGCTTCACCACTGTCCCTTTTAATCAATGCATCCAGGGCGGTGTTGAGCTGCTGCTCAACTTTTCCACCCATTTCCAGCATTTGGTTTCTCAGTGATTCAAGTTCTTCATTAAACTTCGCTGATATATGCTGCTGATAGTTTTCCTGCTTTACCATTGCTTTATTCTCCTACTGGAAATATCAGGGTAAAACTGCTGCCCTTACCCAATTCACTTTCGATAAGCAACTTCGCACCGTGCGCTGCGGCCACATGCTTGACTATGGCCAGGCCCAGGCCGGTACCACCCGTTGCCGAAGATCGACTGTCGTCAACCCGATAGAAACGTTCCGTCAGCCGCGGCAGGTGTATTAAGTCAATGCCTGGACCATAGTCCTGTACCGTCAAAAAATACTGTTGATCACGTTGTTCCCAGCGAATTTTAATCACATCCTCGGCAGAACTGTACTTAATTGCATTATTCAACAAATTGGAAACGGCGCTGTGTAATTCGCGATAATTGCCAGATACCTGATGGTCACTTGCCAGCACCAATTCTATTGTTCGTTCCGGTTCATTAGTGGCGGTCTCATCACGCAATTCTTGCAATAGCGCGCTTATGTTCACCAGGTCCAGATTATCCTCGCGCTGTTCGCTTTCGATACGCGAGAGCCACAATAAATCTTTGAGCAGGCTCTCCATGCGCTGCGCCTGCTGCTCCATTTGCTCTAGTGCCCGGATATAGGCCGTCGGTAAAGCAGCAGTATCCGATAAAAAAGTACCCAGGTAGCCGGTAATTACCGTTAACGGTGTGCGCAACTCGTGAGACACGTTGCCAACAAAGTCTCGCCTGATCTGCTCCATGCGCACCAGTGCCGTAAAGTCACGCACAAAAAGCAAACGTTCGCTGGCGCCGAAATATGTTATCTGAACCTGTAGATGACGTTTTGCATCTCCAACAATGCAATATTCCAGCGGCTGCGCATATTGGTCTCCGAGAAAATATTCATTGAATTCGGGTTCGCGCACCAGGTTAGTCAGTGTCTGGCCGGTGTCCTCTGGGTAGCGCAGGCCGAGCAAGGACTCCACAGCCGCGTTACACCACTTGATTGCGCCATGTTGATCAACCATCACCACACCGTCACGCATGGAGGCGAATGAATCCTGCAAGTAGCTTACAGTGGACTGCAGACGCAGTCGCGCCTCCTTGTTTTTGCGCTGATGTAAGTAAATCTGCGCTAGCAAGTCTCCCCACATACCGTAAATATCTGGCGGTTTCTGCTCCGGATCCTGCAACCAATCTTGCACACGGCTCAATTGATACGCCCAGAACCCCAGTACGCAGGTTAGCGTGATTATTACAGCAAGCGCAGGACTACCATAATACCAACCCAATATGGCGGCCATTGCTATGAGGAAGCATATCCTGAGCGCGATAGAAAAACCGTTCATGGCAAGGCTACTCGCCCCATCAGGTAAAACCCCTGGTAGAAAACCTATAGCCAGTGCCGCGCACAGTCTCAATCAGGCCACTGTAGTCTCCACCAGGAGTCTGCAGGGCCTTGCGTAAACGTCTAATATGCACGTCTACAGTGCGCTCTTCCACGTAAACATTAGCGCCCCACACCTGATCCAGCAGTTGTCCACGACTATAGGCGCGTTCCGGGTGGGACATAAAAAAATGTAACAGGTTAAACTCCGTCGGACCCATACTGATCGGCTCCTCCGCTATCAAAATACGTCGACTCTCCCCATCCAGAACCAGTGTTCCTACTTCAATGCGATCTACGCCAGAGCTACCGTCTGCCCGGCGCAGCAATGCCTTGATTCTGGCGATCAATTCGCGGGGCGCAAAGGGCTTGGTGATATAGTCATCAGCCCCTGTATCCAGCCCCTGTATTACGTTATCTTCTGTTGTCTTGGCGGTCAGCATGATCACCGGCAGATCTTTGGTTGCGTCATCGCGTTTAAGGCGACGCAGCAATTCCACCCCGCTGCCACCAGGCAACATCCAGTCCAGCAACACAATATCAGGCCGCTCATCTACCACCAGCGTATAGGCCTGTTGGATATTTTCCGCTTCAATGACGCGAAAGCCGGCCAGGCCCAACGCCATGTTCAGCATATCCCGAATGGCAAACTCATCATCAACGACGAGCACAGTACGATCACTCATTCCCGAAAATCCCTGATTTTTTACGGCTTGATGTATTAGATGAGGAAATTATTACAATAAAATGACAATACACTATTAGTTTGTCATAAATGCACAAAAAAAAGGCCAGCGGTAATGCTGGCCTCGCGTATTACAACCATTGGAAACTAACGCAGGCTTGCATTGATATTTACCAGCATATTATTACCCGGACACAGATCCGCCTCCTGCAACTGATTCAGAGGACGCTGCGACGTCTCAAGCATGTCGTGAAGGTCTCGCGTATTTTTATCCATGTAGATTAGTCCGGTGAGGATAGATCCATTTTCACGATGATCCTCCAGGGCCATCATTGCGGAGCGGCGATCGAACGGGTCAAGTGTTTCTGACACCTTGTGCAGGTGAATCACCGAGCCATCATGCATGGTCACTTCATGGGTACTGCCCGCACTATAGCTGGTAGTAATTTCCTGCATAATGGGTACAAAATCAAGAGTACCGGTGGCCTTGGCGTGCTCGCGCACATATTCATAGCTCTTGGTAGAGCCGGGGTTGTTGTTAAAAGTCACACAGGGAGACACCACGTCTATAATTGCAAACCCGCGATGTGTCATCGCAGCCTTGATCAGAGGCACCAATTGCTCTTTATCGCCAGAGAAGCTGCGGGCCACAAATGTAGCGCCCATTTGCAGTGCCATACCGCATAAATCGACACTGCTGAATGGATTGGGATCACCCTTTTTACTCGCTGAACCGGCATCAGCAGTGGCAGAATCCTGCCCTTTGGTAAGACCATAACAGCCGTTATTCATGACGATATACACCATATTCAAAGCGCGACGTATAACGTGGGCAAACTGCCCCATCCCTATGGATGCTGTATCGCCATCACCGGAGATTCCCAAATACATCAGGTCCCGATTGGCCATGGCCGCCCCGGTTACCACCGATGGCATACGCCCATGGACAGAATTGAAGCCATGGGAATTGCCCAGAAAGTAGGTCGGTGACTTGGAGGAACAGCCAATGCCCGACAATTTGGCGATCTTGTGTGGCTCCAACGATAATTCGTGACATGCCTTGACGATAGCGCCGCTGATAGAGTCATGACCACAACCTGCGCACAGTGAAGAGATAGACCCCTCGTAGTCCGCCTTGGTATAGCCCAGCTCGTTAACCGGCAGGTTGGGGTGACGGAATTTTGGTACCTGGTAGCTCATCGTTGATCTCCCGCGCCACTGGCCGTTTTTTCACGGTGTAATGGCGTTACATTATGACCCGGCAATAACATCAAGATCTGTTTACGAATATTACGGGCGCTTATTGGCGTACCGTCGAAACACAGTACAGACTTCAGTTTGTCCGGGCCCAGCTCGAACTCTGCCATCAATAAGGTGCGCAGCTGGGCGTCCCGATTTTGCTCAATAACGAACACCCGTTCATGCTGGTCTATAAAATCTTCGACTTCCTTGTTAAAGGGAAACGACCTGACACGCATCGCATCCAGGTAAATATCGTCATCAACCAGGTAATCGACCGCCTCCCGGGAAGATTCTTCACTGGTACCGAAATACAACACAGCCATGTTGGTTTCAACGCCACAGGAAACAATTTCCGGGCCCGGCACATACTGCTTAATGGTTTCCCACTTCTGCAACAAACGCAGCATATTTTTCTCGTACTCCTCACCCTTCTCGGTATAAATCGCGTATTCGTCGCGCGAACTGCCGCGGGTAAAAAACGCCCCTTTGTTGGGGTGTGTACCGGGATAAGTCCGGTAGGGAATGGCGTCGCCGTCTACATCCAGGTAGCGACCAAAACGCTCCATATTGTCCAGTTCCTCGGCATTGAGTACCTTGCCCCGGTCATAGCGTCTACTATCATCCCAGGCCAGTGGCTCCGACATATTGTCGTTCATACCCAGGTCCAGGTCCGTCATTAATATGATTGGCGTCTGCAGCCGCTCCGCCAGATCGAAAGACAAGGCGCCAAAATCAAAGCATTCCTTGGGTGTGGAGGGAAACAACAGTACCTGTTTGGTATCGCCATGTGATGCATAAGCAGCAGACAAAACATCAGATTGCTGGGTGCGTGTTGGCATTCCGGTAGACGGTCCCGCTCGCTGCACGTCGAACAATACCGTAGGAATTTCGGCAAAGTAGGCCAAACCGAGAAATTCGCTCATCAGCGAAATACCTGGCCCGCTAGTGGCCGTAAACGCCCGCGCGCCATTCCAGCTGGCGCCAATGACCATACCGATCGCGGAGAGCTCATCTTCCGCCTGCACAATCGCATAATTCCGACGCCCGGTACCTGGATCAATGCGCACACGTTTGGCATACTTTTCGAACGCGTCTACTACCGACGTAGACGGTGTTATCGGGTACCAGGCTGCCACTGTGGCCCCGCCATAAATAGCGCCCAGACCCAGTGCCGTATTGCCATCAATGAGAATCTTGTCGCCGACTTTATCAGAGGTTTGCACGCGAATACCCAAGGGACAGGTAAAGTTCGACTTGGCGTACTGGTGTCCCAGCTCCAGGGCATGGATATTGGGGAGCACCAGTTTTTCCTTACCTTTGAACTGATCTGCCACGAGGCTGGTCAGGACCTTGAAGTCCATGTCCAGCAAAGCGGCCAGAGCACCCACATAAATAACGTTCTTGAATAACTGACGCTGGCGTGGATCCTGGTACTGCTCGTTACAAATACGAGTCAGCGGCAGTCCAATGATAGTGACATCATCGCGCAGCAAGCGCAGGTCCAGCGGCTTGGTGTTGTCGTAAATAAAATAGCCCCCGGGCTCAACTTCCTGGATATCCTGCGCCATGCTCTGGGGATTCACCGACAGGGCTATGTCGATACCACCACGACGACCCAGATAACCTTTCTCACTGACTCTTACTTCGTACCAGGTCGGCAAGCCCTGGATATTGGAGGGGAATATATTCTTCGGGCACACCGGCAGCCCCATGCGAAACAACGCCTTGGCGAAGAGGCTATTGGCACTGGCTGACCCCGTGCCATTGACATTCGCGAACTTGATGACGAAATCATTTACCGACTCAATGCGCTTCATGCCGCCTGCCCCGCTTTAGCCACGTTGTAGAGGAATTTCTGCATATCCCAGGCACTGGTTGGACAGCGCTCCGCGCACAGACCGCAGTGCAGGCAAACATCCTCGTCTTTTACCATGACCCGTTTGGTCGGCAGTACCGCGGACACGTAAAGATCCTGTGCCAGGTTATCCGCCGGAGCTACCAGACGAGTGCGTAAATCGTTCTGCTTACCATTGTCGGTAAAACTGATGCAATCGGTGGGGCAAATATCAACACAGGCGTCACACTCAATACAGCGCACTTCATCGAACACCGTCTGTACGTCGCAGTTGAGACAACGCTCCGCTTCCTTATAACCAGTGTCGGGATCAAATCCCAACTCCACTTCCATTTTGCGATCCTTTAGCGATTTCTCCAGCGGTGCCATTGGCACGATATAGCGTTGGTCGATCTCGATCGCATTGTCATAGCTCCATTCGTGTACACCCATCTTCTGGCTCGCCAGTGTGACGAATGGCGGCAGACGATTTGTTACCGCTTCACCGCGGCAGAACAAGTCGATACTTACTGCCGCCTGATGCCCGTGGGCCACTGCGGTAATGATGTTCTCCGGGCCGAATGCCGCGTCGCCCCCAAAAAACACCTTTTTATTCGTGGACTGAAAAGTGACTTTGTCTACCGTTGGCATATCCCACTTATCGAATTCTATGCCCAGGTCCCGTTCGATCCAGGGGAAGCAGTTTTCCTGGCCGATGGCCATCAGCACATCGTCTGCCTCCAAAAATACCAGGTCCTCCCCGGTGGGCACCAGACTGCGCTTGCCATTCGCGTCGTACTGGGCTTCAACTTTCTCGAAGTGCATACCCTTTAGCCTGCCCTCCTCCACCACAAACTCTATGGGTACATGATTGTTCATAATGGGGATGCCTTCATGCATGGCATCTTCTTTCTCCCAGGGAGACGCTTTCATATCCTCAAAAGGACTGCGCACCACGACACGCACATCTTCTCCACCCAGGCGCATGGATGTGCGACAGCAATCCATAGCCGTATTACCACCGCCAAGTACCAGCACCCGTTTGCCAATTGATTCTGTATGCTCAAAGGCGACACTGGATAGCCAGTCTATGCCCAGATACACGTTCGCCATTGCATCTTCCAGGCCCGGCAGGTTCAGGCCTTTGCCGCGTGGCGCGCCAGTGCCGACAAACACCGCGTCGTAATCCTTGGCAAGTATTTCCTTTAAACTGTCCACTTCGACGTCAAACGTACTGGTCACCCCCATGTTGAGGATGTAGCCCACTTCCTCATCCAACACAGCGATAGGCAAACGGAACGAGGGGATCTGGCTGCGCATCATGCCGCCGCCAGCGCATTGGTTATCATATATATCTATGTCGTAACCCAGGGGCGCCAGATCTCGCGCAACGGTAAGCGAAGCCGGTCCGGCCCCGATCATAGCGATACGCTTGCCGTTTTTCTTTTTGGGGATAACCGGGAAACGGTCGGTAATGTCGCCCTTGTTGTCCGCCGCGACGCGTTTGAGGCGGCAAATAGCCACTGGCTCATCCTCCACGCGCACACGACGACAAGCCGGTTCACAGGGCCGGTCGCAAGTGCGCCCCAGAATTCCAGGGAAAACGTTGGACTCCCAGTTGACCATATACGCATCACTGTAGCGCTCGGCAGCAATCAAACGAATGTACTCCGGTACCGGGGTATGCGCTGGACACGCATACTGGCAATCCACTACTTTGTGAAAATACTCGGGATTTTTGATATCAGTTGGTTTCACTGTCGCTGCTCGCAATTGTTATTAGTTATATGTGCCGCATGAGGCGGTATCTTTATGAAAGACAAGATTGTGTCACATGTCAATCGGCTTTACATCAGGCCAGACGTGTAAATAACGTTACTTTTCCGACACTTAGCGCTCACTAACAAAGACCTGAAAAAGTGCCGTACCAGGATGGAGGGGGCGGACTCAGAACCAACCAAAAAACCAGCCGCCGCTTTTTAGTTTTTCTTCGCAACCCACCAACTGGCGCTGGTAGGTATCAGCCTTGCGCTGAACCTTGCGCGCCACATCCATTAACCACTTCTTTTTGCGATAGGTACCACGATTATAGCCACCGTGACCCTCGTGATAGGCCAGGTAGAGACTGTAAGTATCGCTGCGCGAAATCCCACTACGCTTGTACGACTGGTAGTTGTACCAACCGACAAAATCGATGGCATCGTCAAAGTCATCCCGATCCGAGCCATATCTGCCGGCACTGCGTTTGTAATCTTTCCAGGTAGAGGTTTTAGCCTGGCTGTAACCATAGGCACTTGATGGGCGGAAGCCGGGAATGAAACCCAGAATTTTTTTACGCGGTGGCTTGGCCTTTGCCTGAAAACGCGACTCCTGGTACATAATGGCCATCATCACCGGAATCGGCGTTCCCCACTCTTTACTGGAATCCGCCGCGTCGTCATACCAATCATCTTTTTCGAAAAAAATGGCACAAATATCTTCGACATCCCGGGGCTGCGATGCGGTGCAACCACCCAAGGCCAGCGCGCAGCAGAGCAGCAGTAAAAACCTCATCAAATCGTAATCCCGTGTGTCGCCAACAATGCCAATAGTGCCTGCTCATCAAGTACTTCTACATCAAGTTCCGCGGCTTTAGTCAGCTTGGAACCTGCGCCGGGGCCGGCGACAACACAGCTGGTTCTGGCCGATACGCTACCTGCTACTTTCGCGCCCAGCGCCTGCAGGTGCATCTTGGCCTCGTTGCGTGCCAGTGCTTCCAGCTTGCCGGTGACCACCCAGGTCTGTCCCGCCAGGGGTAAACTCTCGCGCTGCTGCACTTCGAGATCGGGCCAACTGACCCCCGCCGCTCGCAGCCGCTCTACCACTTGCAAACTGGATGAAGAAGCAAAGAACTGCAGCAGGTGATCGGCAACTACCGGACCCACATCTTCTACTTCCAGCAGCTTTTCCTCCCGCGCCGCCGCTAAAGCTTCCCAGCTGCCAAAATGCCGGGCCAGGCTCAGAGCCGTGGCCTCACCGACTTCGCGAATACCCAGGGCAAAAATAAACCTGGGCAATGTCGTTTGTTTACTTTGCTCCAGGGCTGCCAGTAAGTTATCAGCAGACTTCTCTCCCATGCGCTCCAGTGCCACCAGTTGTTCCCGCTGCAGGCTATACAGTGCCGCAACATTATCAAGCAGGCCTGCATCAACCAATTGATCTACCAGCTTGTCGCCCAGCCCTTCTATATCGAGCGCCCGGCGGGATGCATAGTGCTTGATGGCGGCTTTTTGCTGGGCGGCGCAGACCAGACCACCCATACAACGCAATGCCGCCTCGCCGGCCTCGCGCTCCACTACCGAACCACAGACCGGGCAGGTCTCGGGAAATACCACCGACTGCGTATTCACCGGGCGTTCATCCATCACCACGGATACGACTTGTGGAATGACATCGCCTGCACGGCGCACTATTACCGTATCGCCAACGCGCACCCCCAGTCGTTCGATTTCATCGGCGTTATGCAAGGTTGCATTGCTCACAGTAACGCCACCGACAAATACCGGCTCCAAGCGCGCCACCGGGGTTATTGCACCAGTGCGTCCCACCTGAAATTCTACATCGAGCAGCCGAGTCACCTCCTCCTGCGCGGGAAACTTGCGCGCAATCGCCCAACGCGGTGCCCGCGATACAAATCCCAGACGTTGCTGCAACGCCAGATCGTTCACTTTGAACACAATGCCATCGATATCGTAAGGCAGGCTATCCCGACGCGCGGCCAGCGCATCATAGTACGCATCGCAGGCTTCGATTCCCTGTACCACCTGGGATTCTGGATTGATTCGGAAACCCCATTGTTGCAAGCGTGCCAGCACCTGGGAATGACGCGCCGGCAACACACCACCGGCAACCAGGCCAACGCTGTAGCAGCACATTTCAAGGGGTCGCTGGGCCGTTACCTGCGCGTCTAGTTGACGTAAGCTGCCGGCAGCCGCATTACGCGGATTAACAAAAGTTTTGTCACCACGCGCCCGAGCGCGGGCATTGAGTTGTTCAAAGCCAGCGCTGGGCATATAGATCTCACCGCGCACCTCCAGCACCGCCGGAAAGCCTTCACCGCGCAGGCGCAGCGGAATAGAGGGGATGGTGCGCACGTTCAGGGTAATATCTTCGCCCGTGGCGCCATCGCCACGGGTAGCGCCGCGTTGTAAAAGGCCATCGCGATAGAGCAGGCTAACAGCTATCCCGTCGAGCTTGGGCTCACAGGCAAATTCCAGTTGCTCCAGGGAGCCACCCAGACGATCCAGCAAGCGACGATTGAAATCATGCATATCATCGCCGCTAAAAGCATTATCCAGGGACAGCATGGGAACTTCATGAGCGACCTGGCCGAAGTGGGTAAGCGCGACACCACCGACCCGCTGGGTGGGGGAATCGGGGCGAACCAATTGCGGGTACTGCGCCTCGAGCTGTTGTAGCTGCTGCAGGCTGCGATCGTATTGGGCATCGGGAATTGTTGGCTCGTCCAGCACATAATACTGGTAGTTCCAGGTGTCAAGCTGCCGACGCAAAGTCTCGACTTCCTGCTCTATTTCTGCGGATGCCATGAGTGTAGGTAGGGGGACTTAGTGCGCCTTGGCGAGCAGGCGCCGCTCCAGATCTCGAATCTGCTGACGGCAATGATCCATGGTCTGCTTGGTCATTACACTGCGAGATTCGTCCAACACGTCACCACCTAAATTGCGAGCAACTGCCTGGGCAGTCTCAAGCATATAATCGAAGGCCTTCATCATATCTTCCGGCCCTGGCAACGTCAGGAAAAATACCAGGCCCGGTGTTGTCATATCGCTCATGTTATCGATATCGAACACGCCCGGCTGCATCATGTTAGCGACACTGAACTGGATTGCTCCGCGGCCAGCTTCAAACTCGTGCCGATGGAAAAAGTTCATATCCCCGAAGCGCAGATCGCAGGCCAACAGAATATGTAAAATGTCCTCACCACGAAAACCCTCAGCCTTGCGCCCGATGACATTGAGCATAAATACCTCGGGATCGATATCCCTGGGCAGCCGCCCCGCGTCTGATTGCTGATCTGGCGTCGATGGCTGTGCTGCTGGGTCGCCGTCTGCCCCCATGCCGTCCAACCAATCCATGCTCTCAGGTTCGTCGGAAGCGACAGAGCCGCTGCTGACACCGGCCATCAGCTCTACCTCATCGTCATCTGCTGGCGTGCCGGCAGTCCCGGATTCGGCGGACGCAGTGGCCGTTGTAATAGACTCCGGCTGTTGGTCAGCTACAGGCTCGCGTGAGCGCTCACCTCTGGCTGCGCGTACCATGTCGCCTCGCGCTACAACACGGGCACCGCCATTGGGCAGTTCCTTGAGCCAGTTCAGATCAACCTCGCGCTCCGCCACGACGTCTTCCTCCGGAGCAAGCTTAAGTTTGACGCGCGAATAACGTTCGCTGCGAACCCGGCGCCATGCATCCAGCAACACGGCCATGATCAGCAGCACCCCGACAATGACCATCCAGTCACGTATTGTTAAATCCATCAATCCCAAGCCGTTCTACCTGTAAATGCCCTTTCTCATCTAACTTGCCGCAAGCTGCGCCGCCTCGTCAACATCCACTGATACCAGTCGCGATACGCCTGGCTCGTGCATGGTCACACCCATCAGGTGATCCGCAAGCTCCATGGAGATTTTATTGTGTGTAATGTAGATGAATTGTACTTTGTCCGACATCTCTTTCACCAGTCGCGCATAGCGACCAGTATTGGCATCATCCAATGGCGCGTCAACTTCGTCCAGTATACAAAACGGTGCTGGATTGAGTTGAAAAATGGAGAACACCAGTGCTATTGCCGTCAATGCCTTTTCGCCACCAGAGAGCAGGTGGATGGTACTGTTTTTCTTGCCCGGAGGACGCGCCATGATAGAAATACCCGTATTAAGCAAATCATCTCCGGTCATTTCCAGATAAGCGCTGCCGCCACCAAACACCCTGGGAAACAGCTCCTGCAGGCCAACGTTCACTTTTTCAAAGGTATCACGGAAACGGTTGCGGGTTTCCTTGTCGATCTTTCTGATAGCGGACTCGAGTGTCTCCAGAGCCGTTGCCAGGTCCTCGTTCTGCGCATCCAGGTAATTTTTACGTTCAGACTGCAGATTGTACTCGTCGATAGCGGCCAGGTTAATCGGGCCCAGACGTGCAATACGATTGGCCACCCGCTCAATACGCTGTTGCCACTCGGACTCGTTGGCTCCCTCAGGCATGTTCTCCAATACATCTTCTACCTGGTGCTGGCCTTCCGTGAGTTGCTTTTGAACATTTTCACGCTGCACCTGCAGTGACTGACTGCCAATACGCTGTCGCTCTAAATCGGCACGCACCATTTCAGCACGATGCTCGATTGCTGCGCGCAGTTGCTCTGCCTCACGTAACTGGAAATCCACATCGGCTACTAACTGGCGCGCCTGACTAAGCTCGCCTTCCGCTAACAAGCGCTTCTCGAGCTGCTCTTCCAGTTCCGCTTGCAAGCCTTTCAGTGGATCATCATTTTCACTCATGGATGCAGCCAGGGCATCTCTGCGCTCTCGTAATTGCGCTACCTGGCGGTCCGTGCGCTCTATAGATTCACGCATCGAATTGAGCTGGGTCTGCAACGACTGGTGGCGCATCGCGATCTGATGTGATCCATCCTTGTCGTGGCGGGCCTTTTGCCGCGTTCTGTCCAATGTGCCACGAGTATCGTCCCTGGCCGACAGCAATTCCTCGCGCCGCTGGGAATCCGTTTCCATGCTCTCTATCGCTGCAGACAACAATTGCCGCGACTCTGCCATGGCCTCCTGTTCCTGACGAAACTGCCCTCTTGAATCATCAATTTCAGCATTGATTCGGTCGCGACGCATATTGATCTGCTCGGCCTTGGCCTGATGAGCTGACAATTGCGCGCTGGCTTCCGCGTGTGATCGGGTGGCCAACTGCAGCTCCCGCAGGCAATCCTGACGCTGCTCCTCAAATCGTTTAAGTTCATCCTGGGACTGCAATAGCGCTTGATCCAGTTGCGTCTCACGCTGCTCTGTGGACTCCAGCTTCGCTCCCAGTGTCTCCAGTTCCTGCTGGCGCGCAATAACGCCGCCCTGCTCGTCCGCGACCCGAGTGACCCGCAACCAGTTTGGCCCCAGCCACACCCCGTCGCGCGTAATAATCGACTCATGCGCAGCCAATGAAGAGCGCTGCGCCATGGCCAGGCTCAACTCATCCGCCACCCGCACACCCTGCAGTAACGCATCGGCGTGCCCTGCACTACGCACCTTGGACGCGAGAAATTCTGCCGGTTGCGGCCGCGTATCCGCCCCCGCCTCCAACAACATCAACCCGCCCTGCTCCAGACTACCGAGTAAGCTACCCAACTGACCCAGCTCAGTGACACAAACGGCTTGCAGGTAATCGCCCAGCACCGTCTCCACCGCCAGCTGCCAACCATCGTCCACTTGCATCTGCTCCAGCAAGCGTGGCCTGTCAGCAATCTGCTGGGACTGCAGCCACTCCCCAACAGCTTGACTGCCATCTTCCATCGCGGCCTGCTGCAGAGCCTCCAGTGAGGCCTGACGGCCACGCATACGCTGCAGCTCTGAGCGCACCTGATTCAGCTCGGTAGAAAACCCGGCACTGTTATCCCGGGTCGTCGCCAGCGTCTCTACCAGAGACTCACTGCGATCTTCGTGCTCAGCCATAGTCAGCTCTATTTCAGCTAGCTGTTCACCGAGCTCCTCGATTTCGGTATCCGCCGGGCCCGCTTTCAGCCCCTGCTTTTCTTCTTCGAGCTGCGCGGTGCGTTTTTGAATGCGCTGCAACACCTGCTCTACGTGCTGTATGCGCGACTGCTGCACCTCGGCCTGCTGGCGCGGTTCCGCTGCGTGCTGATTAAATTCATCCCACTGCTGCTGCCAGCTATGCATGGCATCTTCGGCCTGCAGCAACGCCTCTGCCGACTCTTCCTCTACCGCTTGCAGCATTTCCAGTTCTGGCGTCAAATTCTCGATCTCTACTTCCCAGCTGGCCAGTTTCTCGCGATCATCGCCCAGATGCACTTCGGACTCACTCAGGTTAGCCGTAGTCTGCTCCAGGTCTTCGTGTAGCTGGCGACTGCGCTCCTGCTGGTGCTGTATGGTCTGCTCAATCCGGGCAACTTCGGAACCCAGGGAATAATACGTGGCCTGTACCTGATTGAATGCGTCAGTGCGATCGGTGTGTTCCACCCGATGCTGCTCAATGGCGGTATCGACCTGTTGGTGCTCGGCGTGCACAGCTTCGAGTTTGACTTCCAACTCGCCTATAGACTGCGTGGCAATCTTGATCTGGCCGTCCAGTTCCTGCCACTGTAAAGCCTGCAACTGGGCCTTGAGCTCTCGCTCTTCGACTTTGAATTCGGTATATTTTTCGGCGGCCTGTGCCTGGCGCTCCAGATGCTGCAGCTGACGCTCCAGCTCATCGCGTAAATCGGTGAGGCGATCAAGGTTCTCAAGGGTACGGCGCATCCTGCTCTCTGTTTCCTTGCGGCGCTCCTTGTACTTGGAGATACCTGCCGCTTCCTCAATGAAGACGCGCAGCTCCTCGGGCTTGGATTCGATCAGGCGACTGATCATCCCCTGCTCGATAATGGCATAACTGCGCGGACCGAGACCCGTTCCCAGGAAAATATCCGTAATATCGCGGCGGCGGCATTTGGTGCCATTGAGGAAGTATTCAGATTGGCCTTCGCGGGTGACCAGGCGCCTGATTCCAATCTCGGCGTAACTGGCATATTCGCCACCGACGCCGCCATCTGCATTATCAAATATCAGCTCGATGGAAGCCTGTCCAACCGGCTGGCGATTGACTGAGCCATTAAAGATGACGTCTGCCATGGACTCGCCGCGCAGATTCTTGGCAGAACTCTCTCCCATCACCCAACGCACGGCATCGATCACATTGGATTTTCCACAGCCGTTGGGACCAACTACCGCACACATATTGCTCGGAAAATGGACCGTCGTAGGATCGACGAATGACTTGAAACCTGCCAGCTTGATAGACTTTAGTCGCATATAACCTTAAGTATCTATTGTATCTTGCTGTTTTTTATATCTTTATGCCGGCTTTTAATGCTTTTTGCCCCGACACCGAAACACAAGATGTAGTGTATAGACTTTAAACGGGCAACACTATGCCTGAGCTGGAGAAAAGCAGAAAAATAGTAATCAGGTGTTTTTGGTGACGCTATTCAGCGCGGCAGGAGGTGCTGCGCTGCACTGCCTGGTCAGCTGCCGTTGGTGTACAGCAGAATGTCCAGTGGCGCGGTATCCAGGGACGGAGCCAGGGGTCCGGCTTGTCCTAACCAGCTGGCGTTTGCCTCACCCGGACGACCATCCGGGGACACCTGTACCAGTACCAGCACTGACTCTGTAGCAGACAGTTTCTGTCCGGCCATGGAGTTGCTGTCATCCAGGCGCAGGGTGATAGGTAGCTGACTCGCTTGCAGTCGCTTCACGGCAATCGGCATACGGCTGTCGGATTCTGCATTGCGGGCCAGTATGAATACGGTATCGCCGGGATTGAACCTGGCCTGGGCAGGCAGGGCCACGCGTACGGTTACCCCGGCAGTGGTCACTCCGGTGTCAGCTACTGCGGTGTCAGCTACCGCTGTCGCTGCTGGCGCGGTCGGAGCCGGCGCTGGCTGCAGGCCACCTTCGCCCAGCCTTTGTTGTGCTGTTGCAATCACGCTGGCGATCATTTGCGCGCTTTCCGAGTCCGGCGTCTCCATGACTAACAAGCGCTGCCAGTACTCAATGGCCGCGCGGTACTTCTGCTGCTCAAAAGATGCCATTCCCAGCAAGCCCAGGGCGGTGCGCTGATGCGGATCAATGGCCAGCGCCTGTTCGGCCTTCATGCGGGTTTTATCGTTTAATGTGCGACCAGACGCGAGATACTCCGCCTGGGCGGCATAAGCCAGGGCCTGAGCATCCTGTGGCGCATCCACGGCCAGGGCGCCGTAAGTCTGGGCGGCACGCGTATAGTCCTGCTGCCCCATGTAATAACGACCCAGCAGCGCCGCATAGTGCAGATTGTCCGGGCGTTGCGCAGAACGGTTTTGTATTTGTGCCATCAGGCGCTGCATATCCTGCTCTGAACTGCTCTCGCTGACATTCTCCAACTGTCGCACTATCAGTACATCAGGGGCCGCGCCCAACTTGTAATACAGCCCGGCAGACACCAGCGCCACCAGCGGCAATAAAATCCATACGGGGAATGATTGCTCAGATGCGGCACGATCTACCTGAGCCTGCTGTTGCTCGTCCTCCAACAAGCGCAGCCTGGCATCATCTTGCAACACAGCGCTGCCTTCGCGACTCAATTCGGCTTCGCGCAAGCGGAAGGATTCCAGGTTGGCGCGCGCCATATCCGCATCCGCACCACCGCGGCGCCGCGCAGGAAACAGGTAAAACAACCCGCTGAGCAGTACCAGGCCAGCACAGGCAATTATGAACGTGGTCAAGAATCTGTCTCCGTTTTCTGCAAAAGAGTCTGCAGCTGTTGCTGCTCATCGACACTCAACTGTCCATTGTCCGCCCCATCAGCGCTCTCGCGACGCGAACGCAGGGTTAATCCGGCGACCACCAACCCCAACAGCAACAGCAGTACCGGAGCCAGCCACAAAATAGCAGTAGCGCCATCAAAGCGCGGACGGTAGCGAACAAATTCTCCATAGCGCGCCACCATGTAGTCCAGGATCTCATCATCTGAAGAACCCTGCTCCAGCTGCTGATACAGCAGTTTGCGTAGATCCTGTGAAATGGGTGCATTAGAGTCCGCTATATTCTGGTTCTGGCATTTGGGACAACGCAATTCGGCACTGAGTTGCTGGTAACGCGACTCCAGCTCAGGATCACTGAAACTATAGGTCTCTATGACCGCCGCCCCCGGCATTGCCGCACACAACAGGACCAGCATCAGCAACCCACGTAGCATACTCATCGGCGACTATCTCCTGCACTGACTTCCGCATAAAGTGGCTGTAATATCGTCTGCCACACTCGATCATCTACTACGCCCACATGCCGATAACGAATCACGCCAGTGGCGTCTACCAAATAAGTTTCCGGGGCCCCGTAAACGCCCAGGTCCAGGCCTAACGTCCCTTCTGCGTCGACGATATTAGCCACATAGGGATTACCCAGATTCTCCAGCCAGCGCAGGGCATCGGTATCGTCATCTTTATAGTTAACACCATAAATAGGCACACCCTGTTCTGCCAATTGATGCAGATAAGGATGCTCCACCCGACATGACACACACCAGGTAGCCCAGACATTCAGCAGTACCGTTCTGCCCAATAACTGATCGCGGGATAACAATTGCTCGCGCCCCAGACTGGGCAGACTGAATTCGGGCAGCGGACGATCGATCAGGGCAGATGGCATCTCACGAGGATCAAGCGATAAGCCCCTAAACAGGAACAGCGCCAAAACCGCAAACAGGATCAGCGGTAGAAACAGTTTGAGCCTAGGCGCCATGTATGGCCCCTGCAGCAGCAACGGCCTGGGTACTGCGCTGCCGACGATAGCGCTTATCCAGAGCCGTGGTGAAAGCACCCAGACCCATAAAGATCGCGCCTAACCACATCCAGCGCACCATTGGCTTATAGTGCAAACGCATGGCCCAGGCTCCACCTTCCCCGATGGGTTCGCCCATAGCGACATATAAATCTCGAAACAGGCCCGCCTCTATAGCCGCTTCTGTCATAACCGAACCCGAAGCAAGATAACGCCGCTTCTGCGGTGCCATTGTCGCTATCAGTACACCGTCCTGCCTGACTTCAAAGCGTGCTTCATCAGCCAAAAAATTGGCACCGCGCACAGCAGCGACTTCTACAAAGCGAAACTCATAACCAGCCAACATTTCCGTGTCGCCCGGACTCATTTTCAAGTCGTGCTCAAGGCTGTACTGGCTGGTTGCGACAACCCCGGTAACACAGGCGGCAAAGCCCAAATGCGCCAGGAACATACCGCAGTAACTGGGCGTTAAACGACGCAAGCCGCCTGCCAGGGTGGAGGCAGTGTGCACACGATTCCAAACATCCTTGATCAAACCCAGCACCAGCCAGGCCGACAACACCACCGCAAGAGCAACCCATAAATTATATTGCGCACCGAACAGCGGCAATGTAAGACCGCAAATGACTGCCACACCGGCTGGCACAGCAAGCTCTGCCAGCCAACGCCTGGGACTGTCAGCCTTCCAGCGAGACACGGGGCCCAAGCCCATAAACGGCACCAACAGCGCCATTAGCGGCACAAATACAGCATTGAAATACGGTGGACCCACCGAGTACTTACCTTGCCCCAAGGCATCCATAAGTAGTGGAAACAAGGTGCCAAACAGAACGGTTAGCGTAGCCACCAGAAAAAACACATTATTAAGCAGTAACAGGGTTTCCCGTGACATCCAGGCAAAACGGACACGGCTGCTCACTGCAGGCGCACGGAAGGCATACAAGGTAAGTGACCCGCCTACTACGAGTGCCAGGAATATCAGGATAAACAGGCCGCGCGCCGGATCAGTCGCGAACGCGTGCACTGAGGTCAGAACCCCTGAGCGCACAATAAACGTCCCCAGCAGGCTCAGGGAAAATGTAAAAATGGCCAGCAACAGCGTCCAGCTTTTAAACAAGCCACGCTTTTCTGTCACTGCCAGGGAGTGCACCAGCGCTGTACCCGCCAACCAGGGCATAAAGGATGCATTTTCCACCGGATCCCAGAACCACCAGCCACCCCAACCCAATTCATAATAGGCCCACCAGCTGCCCAGCATGATACCCAGGCTTAGGAACCCCCAGGCAATATTTGTCCAGGGTCGCGACCAGCGCGCCCAGGACGCGTCCAGGCGGCCGCCCAACAGCGCCGCGATGGCAAAGGCAAAGGCCACGGAGAAACCAACATAACCCATGTACAGTAACGGCGGATGAATAATCAGACCCGGATCTTGCAATAGGGGATTGAGGTCACTGCCATCCAGGGGCGTGCCCGGTAACAATCGTTCAAACGGGTTGGATGTCAGCAGAGAAAAAGAGATAAACCCCACCCCCACCGCACCCATCACCGACAATACACGGGACAGCATCAGCAAAGGCAGCTGCGAACTGAACAAGGCTACAGCAGCCGTCCAGAAAGACAGGATAAGCGCCCACAGCAACAGAGACCCTTCGTGGTTGCCCCACACTGCCGAGAATTTGTACATCGGTGGCAACAGGCTATTACTGTTGGAAGCCACTACCTTTACCGAAAAATCATCCTGCAGGAAGGCCACACTGAGGCAGGCAAAACTTATCCCTACGAATACCAACAAGCCTACCGCCAGGCCAGGTGCCAGCGACATCGCCGCAATATTGCGTTGCCAAGCGCCCCAGGCAGGAATCGTGGCGAGAACCAATGCGAGACATAACGCGATAATCAGGGCGAAATGCCCGAACTCTGGAATCATTTGGCTTTGCCCTTATCATCGTATCCGGATTGTTCCAGTGCGTGCGCAACTTCTGGTGGCATATAGTTTTCATCATGCTTGGCCAACACTTCTGAAGCCAGCAATACGCCCTCTTCGTTGAGCTTACCTGATGCAACTGCGCCCTGCCCTTCACCAAACAAGTCAGGGAGGATGCCCTCATATACCACCGGTACGACAGCCTCATAATCAGTGAGGTCAAAGCGCACAGCCAGACTATCATTACTGCGTTGCACACTGCCATCCACCACCATACCACCCACCCTGATCGCCTGACCCACAGGCGCGTTGCCCGCGGCAACCTCCGCCGGGGGATAAAATAAATTGATATTGCCACTGAGCGCGTACACCACCAGGCCAATCGCGGCGCTGGAAAATGCTACCACGAACAACACCAGATAAAGTCTTTGCTTTCTTACCGGGTGCATTATGCCTCCTCTTTGGGGCTAGGGGTTTCGACAGCGCGAACGGAGGCCGCGTTTGCACGCTTTAATTCGCCGGACAATTGCTGCAGAAATTTCTTCTGGCGACGTCCGGGGGCTATCAGGATAACGGCTACGACCAGCACCGTGATCAAATAGGCGCTCCAGACAAAGCCACCGTGCCCGTCCATGTTCAGCAGCGCTGTAAAGCTGTCAAAATACATCAGCCACCCTTTCCATCGAGCGCAAGTTTCTTCACCCAGCTGGTTCTCGCTTCTCGCTGTACTAGTTCGGCGCGCATATTCATCAACAGGCAACAAGTAAACAGTGCATAAAAAGAGGCGATCATCAGTAACAGAGGATACAGCATACTCGTGTCGATACTCGATTCGCCGGAAAATTTGATGGAGGCGCTCTGGTGCAGGCTATACCACCAATCCACAGATTTGTAGATGATAGGAATATTGACCATGCCAACCAGCGTCAGCACCGCACAGGCCTTGCCGGCCGCCTCTTTGTTATCAAAAGCCTCGTACAGGGCGATTACCCCCAGATACAAAAATAGCAGGATAAGCATGGATGTGATGCGGGCGTCCCAAACCCACCAGGTGCCCCAGGTTGGCTTGCCCCAAATTGCCCCGGTAACCAGTGCGACAAAGGTCAGGGCCGCACCAATGGGCGCAGCCGCCTTCATCGCCACATCGGCCATTTTCATTTTCCAGATCAGGTTAACGGCACCGGCCAGCGCCATCACGTAATAGCCAGCCAGGGCCACCACTGCCGCAGGGACATGAATATAGATAATGCGATAACTGTTGCCCTGACGGAAATCCGGTGCGGTAAATACTAATCCCCAGGTAAGCCCGACAGCCAATGCCACCAGCGTTAGTGGCAGCAACCAACGCAGGATGATTCCGGAAATGGAATACAACCAGGGAGGAGAACCAAGTTTATGAAAGAAGGACCACATAGCGGCGGCAATTATACAGTGCGCTGCGCGCTGAACAACACAAAGTGTATGGCACGATTGATTTGGATCATTTTAGACTTAGGCATCGACACTAATCCTGAGCCCAGCGGCGATGGCGATAGGTGCAAGAGCAATAGCCAGACAGAGCATCGCCCCTAAAATGGCCAAATAGGGCCAGGCTGGTATACCACTAGCGGCGGCTTTTACCGCCGCACCGCCAAAAATCAGCACCGGCATATACAAAGGCAGGATCAATAGCGAAATCAGCATACCGCCGCGTTTAAGGCCCACCGTGAGGGCGGCGCCAATACAACCTACCAGGCTCAACACACCGGTGCCCAGCAACAGGCTTATTACCAGAGTAAGTACGGCAGTCGCAGGCAAATTGAGCATCAGGGCAAATATCGGTGACACCACTGCCAACAGCAAGCCTGTAATCAGCCAATGGGCGCCAATATATGCCAATACGGATATAAACAGAGGCTGTGGGGACAATAATAACTGCTCCAGGCTGCCATCTTCGAAATCACTGCGAAATACCGCATCGGAAGTCAGCAGGTTCGATAACAAGGCAATAATCCACAGAATACCCGGTGCGAAACCGGCCAATTGATCTGGCGCTGGACCCAGACCCAGCGGGAACAAGGCGACCACCATGGCAAAAAACAATAGCGGATTGCCGATTTCAATGGGACGGCGCACCGCCAGCACCAGCTGTCGGCGCAGCAAACGCAGACAAAATTGCGCGCTACCGACACTACTCACAACGCCAATCCCTCAACCAGGCTCAAAAACTGTACCTGGTAGCTCACCCGCAGCGTTTGGTGGGAGGTCAGCACCACCGCGCCACCAGCCTCCACGTGCTGTACCAAAAGGGCCTCGAGCTCCAGTACACCCGCCTTGTCGATGGCGGTAAAAGGCTCATCCAACAACCATAACGGACACTGTGACAGATAGAGCCGCGCCAGATTTACTCGCCGATGCTGTCCTGCTGAGAGCGCGTGGCTGGGCACATCTTCATAGCCGTAAAGCCCGACCCGGGACAACGCGGCCTCTATTTGCTCATCCGTGTATTCGCCCTGCCCCGCCACGTGCCACGCGAGGTTTTCCCTGGGCGTTAGCAGCGCCTTTACGCCTGGTTGATGACCCAGGTAAAGTAACGGCACGTGGCGCGACACCTCGCCATCAAAGCCATAACGCGACAGACCCGCAAGGATGCGCAGCAAACTGGTCTTCCCTGCGCCGTTGACCCCATCTACCTGCAATAAATGACCGCGGAGCACGGTAAACGACAGACGGTTAAAAAGCTCCCGTCCACCTCGTTCCAAAGAGATGGCGTGAGCTTCCAGCAAGGGCGCCTGCGCGTGCTCTGATTGCACTAGAGATTAACGACCTGAATCGCGGGGATATGCAGCCCGCTATCACACTCTATACGAAGATTACCGAAATCGAACAGCTTGGGATCACCCAGCTGTGAGGGCGCGACATTGCGGATGCTACGGAAGATGCTCTCAGTGCGTCCGGGGTATTCCTGTTCCCAGGCCGCCAGCATCTTTTTTACCTGCACTCGCTGCAGGTTTTCCTGCGAACCACACAGATTGCAGGGAATTATCGGATAAGCCTGGTACTGGGCGAACCGCGCAAGGTCTTTTTCTTTGCAGTAGGCCATAGGCCGAATCACCACGTTTTTCTTGTCATCACTCAACAACTTGGGCGGCATCGCCTTAAGTTTGCCGTTAAAGAACATATTGAGGAACAAGGTCTCTACGATATCATCGCGGTGATGCCCCAGGGCAATCTTGGTGGCACCCAGTTCCTGGGCAAAGCCATATAAACTGCCCCGACGCAGGCGCGAGCATAGCCCACAGGTAGTCTTACCCTCAGGGACTACCTCTTTCACGATGCTGTAAGTGTCTTTTTCGAGAATATAAAACGGAACATCCAGCGCCGACAGGTAGTCTGGCAGCACGTCTTGCGGAAAACCCGGTTGTTTCTGGTCGAGATTAACGGCAACCAACTCGAAATCCACCGGTGCGCTGTTGCGCAGGCTAATCAGTGTATCCAGCATGCCGTAGGAGTCTTTACCGCCGGACATACACACCATAATCTTGTCACCGGGCTCGATCATGTTGTAATCGGCGATGGCATTGCCGGCATTGCGGCGCAAACGCTTTTGCAGTTTGTTAAACTCGATTTTTTCTTTCCGGGAAAGTTCAGGCACGAAGAATCTGCTGTTAGTCATTGATGCGGCGAGCATTTTACTCGCTAGCCTCTATGCTAGTCCAGCACACCCTCGATGCTGACAATTAAGACCACGATCCGTGCTCTCTTGTTTTTTCCTGTGATTGCCATGACAATGTGCCCGCCGAATTACCTACCCATACCACTTGCGAGGAACCCATCCCGATGAAACAACCTGTTCGAGTGACCGTTACCGGTGCCGCTGGCCAAATTGGCTACGCCTTACTCTTCCGTATTGCCTCAGGCGCCATGTTGGGCGATGACCAGCCTGTTATCTTGCAGCTGCTGGATATAGCCCCCGCTATGGAAGCCCTTGATGGCGTTAAAATGGAATTGGAAGACTGCGCATTCCCGCTGTTGGCGGGCATAGTGTGCACCGATGACCCCAATGTGGGCTTCAAAGATACCGACTACGCATTGCTGGTAGGCGCACGTCCCCGTGGTCCAGGCATGGAGCGCAAAGACCTGCTGGAAGCCAACGCCGCCATCTTTTCAGTACAGGGTAAGGCCATCGATGAAAATGCCAGCAAGAACATCAAGGTGCTGGTCGTTGGCAACCCGGCCAACACCAATGCTCTGATCACTCAACGCAACGCGCCTAGTATAGACCCACGCAACTTCACGGCTATGACGCGCCTGGACCACAACCGCGCGATGACGCAAATTGCCATTAAAACCGGCAAGACTGTGAACGACGTGACCAATATGACCATCTGGGGCAATCACTCAGCCACCCAGTACCCGGATCTGTTCAACGCGAAAGTGAGCGGCGAGTCTGCCATCAGCCTGGTCGACCAGCAATGGTATGAAAACGACTTTATCCCGACCGTGCAACAGCGTGGCGCAGCTATCATCAAGGCGCGCGGAGCTTCCTCAGCCGCTTCCGCCGCCAATGCTGCCAGCGGTCATATGCGCAGCTGGGCACTGGGCACTGAAGGCGACGACTGGGTCTCCATGGGCGTCTATTCAGACGGTTCCTATGGCATCACCGAAGGCTTGATCTACTCCTTCCCCTGCCGCTGTAGTAACGGTGACTGGACGATCGTGCAGGATGCCCAGATCGGCGAGTTTAGCCAGGCTAAAATGACGGCCACTGAGCAGGAATTAACTGAAGAGCGGGACGCTGTAAAGCACCTGCTGCCATAAATTTCGCATTCTACAATGGACCAATGGGGTCAGGGTAAGACTACTCTGACCCCATTTTTTTGATATAAGCTACTACCATGAATGAAGCAGACACCCCCAGCAAAAGCTACCACCACGGTAACTTGCGCGCCGAATTACTCGATACCGCCATCGCGCAATTACGCGAAGTCGGCTCAGACGACCTGAGCCTGCGCGCACTGGCGCGAGCGATCGGCGTATCACAAACCGCTCCGTATCGGCACTTCGCCGACAAGAGCGAGTTGCTCGCAGCCATGGCCACCCGGGGCTATCGCAACCTGCTGAAGGCACTACGCCAGGCCGGAGAGCTGAGCAACGACTGCCCCCAGGAGCAACTAAAAGCGTTTGCCCATGCCTACGTCGATTATGCTGCCAGTAATCCACAATTGTTCAAATTAATGTTCGGGCCCGCAGTACAGCCCACGCAGCAGTATCCAGAGCTGCGCCACGCCAGTCGCGACACCTTCCAACTGGTGCAGGAGATTCTGCAACACGGGGTAGATATGGGTATATTTCATACGGTGGACGATATCAGTTACCTGACCAATGCCGCCTGGTCAAGTATCTATGGGCTGGCCACCCTGCGCGTAGACGCACCGGAGCTGTTTGAGCGTCACATCGACTTACAGCGACAGGTAGACCTGGGGGTAAATACGTTTATCGCGGGAATCAGCGTCAATAACGCCTGATACAAGCCTAGGCAGCAAGCCCCCCTTGCTGCATTTTCAGGGCCGCAACAAACGGCCCGATTACTCTATCTCAAAGCTCTCGCAGCAATGCCAGCGGCGGGCTGGACACAACCTTGCGACAGCTGTACACACCGAGCGCGGCAATCAACACCATGCCGGAGAAAATACCCACCGGCCACACCCACGGTGATGGCGCATAGCTCATATCCATTACCCAGGACTGCAATATATAAACAGACATTTCGGCGGCGATAGTGGCCAATAATCCGGCAAACAAGCCCAGCGTGGCAAATTCGATCAGCAGGCCGCCCAAAATCAACTTGCGTGATGCACCCAGCGCTCGCAATATTGCACTTTCCTGCATACGAGCATCAACACTGGCCTGCACTCCGGCGACCAGCACCAGAGCACCAGCCGCCAAAATGACTGCCAGCACCAGCTCGATTGCTGCAGACACTTGATTCACAATAGTGCGAATCTGTTCCACCACAATATCCATCTCTATTACGGTGACCGACGGAAAGCGGCGTATAAAGCGATTGAGGAACACCTTATCCGCCTGATCCAGATGGAAACTGGTCATAAAGGTTGCCGGGTACGTCGCCAGCAATTTCGGGGGGAATACCAAAAAGAAGTTTGGCCGCATGGTTTGCCAGTCCAGCTGACGAATACTTCCCACGCTAGCCTCCAGCGGTTCTGAGCCCACCAGGAAACCGACTGTATCGCCCAGTTCGATACCCAGACGCTCGGCAAACCCCTGCTCCAGAGAGACCAATGCCTCATCGGTATTGGCAGACCACCATTGGCCTGACAACAATACGTTATCGGCGGGCAAGGTATCTGACCAGGTAAAATTGGATTCACGCTGCCGCCGGTCCTGCTGGCGATCCTGGGTGCTGGGTAATTCAACCCCATTAACCGCCATAATACGGCCTCGAATCATGGGGTACAGCGCTTCGCTGGCGATATTTTCCTCACGCAACATCAGGTCTATGGATTGCACATCCTCCGGACCGATATTGATCATGAAGTGATTGGGGGCGTTTGCGGGGAGCTGTGTTTGCCATTCATCAATCAAGGATGTGCGCACCAGAACCAGCACCAACAGCAGCATGATTGCCATAGCGAAGATCACTACTTGCAGGGCGTTAGCTGTGCCGCGTCGCTGCAATCCGGCCAACGCCAGACGCCAGATACTGCCGGCGCTCATCCCCACCAGGCGACCACCCTTGAGTAACGTCAAGGCCAGAGCGAGACCAAGTACCACAGTAATCGATAGACCGGCGAGGACCGCCAGTGTCAATTTCCAGTCCTGACTGTACCACCACATCAACAATGTCACTGCTATCAATCCGACACCATAGTCGATCAACATACCACTACGCTGTTTGGGCGCATCACGGCGCAACACGCGCAAGGGGCTGGCCTGCCCCAGGCGGCGCAATGGCGGCCAGGCAAAGCACAGCAGGCAAGTCAAGGAAGTCGCACTACCAATAGCGTAAGGCCTGACGCCGCTTGCCCCTGGCTGCACTGGCAATTGCTCGGCGAACAGGGCAAAAAACAGCGCCTGGATGCCCCATCCCAACGCACAGCCCAGGGCGGTGGCCACCACCCCTAGCAACAGCAAACTGCTACCATATAAGCGATTAATCGCACCTGAGGTAGCGCCCAGGCTCTTCATAATCGCCACATAGTCGTTATGGCGCTCACTGAAGCGTCGAGCGGCAAGCGCTACAGCGACCCCGGCAAGAACCACTGCGAGACTACCCGCCAGCAACAAAAAACTTTCAGCGCGCGACAGCGCGCTGCCAATACCGGGCTGTCCCTCATTCACGTCCAGCAGTGTCTGGCCGTCCTCCAGCTGTGGCTTAAGCCAGTCGCTGAAGTCAGCCAGGCCCGCTGCCGGGCCGGAAAATAACTGCCGATACTCTACCCGACTGCCAGGCTGCACCACTGCGGTAGCCGGAATGTCCGCATAATGCATTAATACCCGGGGACCAAAACCATAAAACGAGGCTCCCTGGTCAGGCTCCGAGCGCGCCGCTGCCACCACGGTAAAATCCGCTTCGCCAATGGTAATCTGTTCACCAATCTCTACGTCCAGCAGGGGGAACAAGCGAGAGTCCAGCCAGACTTCGCCGACTGCAGGCCCGGAGGTGGCAGGTAGCACCGGGCCAAAGGGCTCGGCACTGTAGGTCAGCTCACCGCGCAAGGGGTAGGCATCACTGACCGCTTTGACGGATGCCAGGTAGGTGTTGTCCTCACCCGCATACACCATTGAGGGAAATAGCAACGTCAGAGCGTGATCTAATCCGGTTTCCTGGGCCTGCTGCAACCAAACGGCCGGCATCTCTGTGGAACCGCGCACCACCGTATCTGCCGCGAGAAAGCGGTGACTTTCCTGTTCCAGGGCATTTTGTAAACGGGTGGTGAACGCGCTAATCCCCGATACAACACCCACTGCCAGTACCAGGGCCATCACCAGAACGCCCAACTCTCCGCCGCGCCAATCCCGCGCCAGCATTTTTGTCGCTGTCATCGACACCCGATTTACTCCGGTACCAGCGCGCCGGCGTCCAGGCAGAAGCGCCGTTCGCAGCGATCAGCCAGACTCTGGTCGTGGGTGACCAGCACCAGTGTGGTATTCTCCTCCCGGTTAAGCTCAAACAACAGGTCAATAATATGCGTCCCGGTGCGAGTATCGAGATTACCCGTGGGCTCGTCTGCGAACAGGATCGAGGGCTTGGCGGCAAATGCCCGGGCAATCGCCACACGTTGCTGCTCACCACCGGACATCTGTCGGGGATAGTGTGCCATGCGCGGACCCAACTCAACGCGCTGTAGAAAGTTCTCTGCCTGCTCCCTGGCATTGCCCTGCCCCTGCAATTCCAGCGGCAGCATAACGTTTTCCAGCGCTGTCAGCGCCGGCAACAACTGAAATGACTGAAATACGAAGCCGATATGTTGACCACGAAACAGCGCGCGCCCATCCTCGTCAAGTTCACCCAGGTCGGTGCCGTCGATTACCACACGCCCCTCACTGGCTTCATCAAGTCCAGCGAGCAATCCCAGCAACGTTGACTTGCCCGATCCGGAGGCGCCGACAATGGCCACAGATTCACCCGACTTGATTTCCAGAGTGATCCCTTTCAGTATTTCCAACTCTGTTCCCGCCATCGGGACCCTTTTCAGGAGATTTTCAGCTTTGATCATGCAACGATTCCTTTACCGCTATTTACGTGCCAGTCTGGTATTCGGATTATTGTGGCTGGCGCTCGCCGCCACGGCCCACGCCAGAGAGCACAGTATTCTGGTGCTGGGCGATAGTATCAGTGCCGCCTATGGTATGTCTCTGGAACAGGGTTGGGTGGCGCTGCTGGCAGGACAACTGGAACAGGACTATCCCAGACAATACACCGTGGTTAACGCCAGCATCAGTGGCGAAACGACCGCCGGAGGGCTGCGCCGACTGCCCAGCCTGTTACAACAACACAGTCCAAGTGTGGTTATTATCGAACTCGGTGGTAACGATGGTATGCGCGGCTACCCGCTTAAAAAACTGCGTGATAATTTGTCCAGCCTGGTAGACCTCTGCAAACTTTCTGGCGCCCAGGTCATCTTGCTGCCAATGGAGATTCCGCCCAATTACGGGGCGCGCTATACGTCTGGCTTTCGCCAAAGTTTCGTGGACGTTGCGCAGAACACCGACAGTGTCCTGGCACCCTTTGTCATGACCGGGGTGGCGACTAACGCATCACTGATGCAGGGTGATGGTATCCACCCCAGTGTCGAGGCGCAACCTATGTTACTGGATAACGTCCTGCCCACGATTATCGAGGCTCTGGCTGATCTATCAATAAATGAAGCTGGCACAGCTGCGCGATAGCGATCCTGAACTATCTGCCATCCCTATGACGTTATAGTCCCTGCACCACACCTTGCATGAAGGTGACGCCAGTACCGGTCATAAAAACACGGCCGTCTCGCAGTTCGCAGACAAGATCGCCACCGCGCGCCGATATCTGACGCCCCTGCAGGGTATTGCTTTTTAAACGTGCGGCCCAGTAAGGCACCAGCATGCAATGGGCAGAGCCGGTCACCGGATCTTCATCGATACCCACTTGAGGTCCGAAAAACCGGGAGACAAAATCACAGTTATCACCCGGTGCAGTGGCAATAACGCATTGCTTGCTGGCGACCAGTAAGGCGGCAAAATCGGGCGACAGGCTCGCTACATCCTCTTCGAATTCATAAACGTAGAGCACCATGCCCGGGTTATCAACAGGAATCATCGCCTCACTGGCAATCGCTCCCAGCGCATTACACACCGCCAGGTCCACCTCAGTGGCAACCAGCCCGGTAGGAGGAAAATCCAGGGTAAGACCGGCCGACGAACGTCTCACTTTGAGCTCCCCGCTATGGGTGTGAAACACAATTTCGTCCCCGGCGTAATCCAGATGCTCAAATAATACATGAGCCGCAGCCAGGGTTGCGTGTCCGCACAGGTCGACTTCCACAGCCGGGGTAAACCAGCGCAACTCGTAATCTTTACCCCGACTTACCAGATAGGCTGTTTCTGAAAGATTATTCTCCATGGCGATCGCCTGCAGGGTGGCGTCATTGAGCCACTGCTCCAGAGGCATAATCGCCGCGGGATTACCCTTGAACACTTCCCGCGCAAACGCATCGACCTGGTAGATAGGCAATTTCATCTGTTGTCTCCTGAGTCAGTATTGAGGCGCGTTGTACAAAGCGCGAACTGTTCAATATAGTGGCTACCGGGCAACACAACCAGCAAATGACAATAAAACCATGCCGCGAAGAATTCAGTCTGCACTACAAAAAAAACTCTACGAAGTTATTTTCGGCACAGAGACCCCTGCGGGCAAATGGTTTGATATCACCCTGATCATTGTCATCACTGCCAGTGTTGCGGTCATTATGCTCGACTCAATCGACGCTATACACGCCAGTTACGGTATGCGATTTCTGCAGGTAGAGTGGCTGTTCACCCTGGCGTTTACGGTGGAGTACTTGCTGCGCATATGGTGTGCGCCCAATCGCAAAGCCTACATGTTGAGTATCTATGGCGTAGTCGATCTACTGGCACTAATGCCCACCTACCTGTCTCTTTTCCTGCCTCAGGCGTCACCACTGTTAATTATTCGATTGCTGCGGATTTTGCGCATATTTCGTGTGCTAAGACTGCTGGCATTGTTAAAGGAGGCCAATGAACTGGCCGCAGCACTGCGCCGCTCAGGCCGAAAAATCTTTGTTTTTTTCTCGCTGATGATCATTCTTACGACAATTTTCGGCTGCCTCATGTACGTGGTTGAAGGGGCTGAAAATGGTTTTCACAATATTCCCAAGAGCATTTATTGGGCAATAGTGACCATCACCACGGTGGGTTATGGTGATCTGGTGCCGCAGACACCGATTGGACGCGCCATTGCCTCTGTCGGCATGCTGATTGGCTACGCAGTTATTGCCGTGCCCACCGGTATCATTACCGCCGAACTTACGGTGTCACAGCAGATACGTAGGGACCGCGATATGCATGATTCGCGCAATTGCAGTACCTGCGCATCAGTAGAACACGACCCCAATGCGCACTATTGCCGTCAGTGCGGTAGTGCGCTGCCCAAACCAGGACACGAACCAGAGCCAACTACTGCCGAATAATCCAGGTCCATTTTCCTGCTGATTTCGCTATAATGACGGCCCAATTTTTCGCCTGCTTACCACAATCATGCCTACAGCTATATTTTCATACCGCAAATACTGGGCAGAGTGCTTCGGTCCTGCGCCGCAACTCCCCATGTCGCGCGCCGAAATGGACGCGCTGGGCTGGGACAGCTGCGATATCATCGTGGTCACCGGAGACGCCTATGTAGACCACCCCAGCTTTGGCATGGCGGTGATCGGCCGTTTGCTTGAGGCACAGGGCTTCAGGGTCGGTATAATCGCCCAACCGGACTGGACCAGCGCCGATCCATTTAAGGTATTGGGCAAGCCCAACCTGTTCTTTGGCGTTGCCGCGGGGAACATGGACTCCATGATCAACCGCTATACCGCTGATCGCAAAAAACGTAACGACGATGCCTACACCCCTGGCAACGTGGGTGACAAACGTCCCGACCGTGCAGTGATTGTCTACAGCCAGCGCCTGCGTGAAGCCTACAAAGATGTGCCACTGGTTATCGGTAGCATAGAAGCAAGCCTGCGCCGCATCGCCCACTATGATTACTGGAGTGACAAAGTACGTCGCTCAATTTTGCTGGACAGTCAGGCAGACCTGCTACTGTATGGCAATGCCGAGCGAGCTATTGTCGACGTGGCGCACCGTCTGGCCACTGGAGAGTCCATACATGATATCCGTGATTTGCGCGGTACCGCCTTTGTACGTAAACGCATACCGGACGGATGGCGAGTCATCGACTCCACCAGTATCGATGTTGTTGGCCCTACAGCCAAACCAATAAACCCCTACCTGGATACACGCACTGCAAGTTGCGCAACCACCTCCGAGGCGGCAGAGGCGGAGACTGCGGCAACCGAAGCGGTTACCCAGATTGCCTCAGTAACTCTGGTAGGCGCACTGGCAGATGCTGAGAAAACAGACAACAACACCGTTATCCGCGTACCCTCCTATGAACAGGTAAAAGAGGATGGTGCCTTGTATGCCCATGCCTCTCGTATCCTGCACAAGGAAACCAATCCGTATAATGCCAGGCCACTGATCCAATCTCATGGCGAGCGCGAGGTGTGGCTGAACTCCCCACCTATACCACTGGAAACAGAGGAGCTGGACTGGGTGTTTGAGCTGCCCTATACCCGCTTGCCACATACCAGCTACGGCAATGCCAGCATTGCCGCATACGAAATGATTCGTCATTCGGTAAATATAATGCGCGGCTGTTTTGGTGGCTGTACTTTCTGCTCTATCACTGAGCATGAAGGCCGCATCATCCAGAATCGCTCCGAGGACTCCATCATTCGGGAGGTGGAACAAATTCGCGATACCTCACCGGCGTTTACTGGCGTGATTTCCGACCTTGGTGGACCCACCGCCAATATGTGGCGATTGGCCTGTAAGAGTAAAGAGGTAGAGGCCAAATGCCGTAAACTGAGCTGTGTGTTCCCTGGCATTTGCAAAAACCTGAACACCGACCAGACTCCTCTGATAAAACTGTACCGTCGCGCGCGCAACGTTGAAGGCGTGAAAAAAGTACTCATCGCCTCTGGCCTGCGCTATGACCTGGCAGTAGAGACGCCCGAGTACGTGGAGGAGTTGGTCACACACCACGTTGGCGGCTATTTAAAAATCGCACCTGAACATACCGAGGAAGGCCCGCTAGGCAAAATGATGAAGCCGGGCATGGGTAGTTACGACCGTTTCAAGGCAATGTTTGAAAAGTACTCCAAAGCGGCCGGCAAAGAGCAGTACCTGATACCTTATTTCATAGCCGCCCATCCGGGCACCTCAGACAAGGACATGATGAACCTGGCCTTGTGGTTAAAGCGCAATAAATTTCGCGCCGACCAGGTACAGACGTTTTATCCTTCACCAATGGCTACGGCCACCGCCATGTATCGAAGTGGCAAGAACCCATTGAAACGCGTCACCCGCAGCAGCGACTCCATGCCCACTGTAAAGAGCCTGTCGCAACGCCAACTGCACAAAGCTTTTCTGCGTTATCACGACCCTGAGAACTGGCCGGAGCTGCGCAAGGCATTGAAGAAAATGGGGCGATCCGACTTGATTGGCAATGGCAAGATGCACCTGATACCCGCCAGGCAACCCGCCAAACGCCACTCGGTGGTGCCGGCCTCCGGCGCTCAGGTCTTTGCTACACAACACAATGGCTTGCCCCGCACGCCGAAACGCCCTACTCGCAGATCCCGGCGCTAGAGAATTATCAGCCAGAAGCAATGCAACGATCATTGAAACACAGGAGCTAGAATATGTTTATTCGTCAATTAATTTGCAGTGTGCTGTTAACGTTCGTAGCAACGCTGGCGGTGGCACAAGTGCCTTTGGTGGACTCTCCCTTACCGGCGCTCAGCATTGCCGATCGCGGTGAACTGTTTATGGAAAACGATGATTTCAGCTTCCGTCCCTGGAGCACTGAACAAAACCCCGGCAAAGTGCACATTGTGCAGTACTTCGGAGCTACCAAGGGCGACAGCAAGTTGTTCAAGCCGTTCACCGATCTGTTACAGGACAGCCTTGGCCTGGGTAACTACCACGTTACCACCATTGTTAACCTGGACGCAGCCTTGTGGGGCACCTCGGGTTTCGTCATATCGGAGCTCAAATCAAGTAAACGTAAATATCCCTTATCGACCATCGTGCTGGACGAAGACGGCAGCGGACTGAACACCTGGCAACTCGGAGAGCAGGGTGCGGGTTTGGCGATACTCGATCAGCAGGGTGTCGTCAGGTATTTTACCAAAAAGCCTATGACTGAAGCAGAAATGAGTGCATCCCTGGACCTGGTAAAATCCAAAATCGACAGTTAAATTTTGTTAATAGCCGAAGAATCGGCAATTAATCGAGTACTATCGCGTCCCCTACTGGAGCCGCAATGAATAAAAAAGCCCTCTATCCCATACTGCTACTGGCACTGGGTCTCGGTCTGGCTGTATTTATCGGCGTGAACAAACCGGCCATGGTGCCCGAGCCCTACCAGCCCATGGCAACCACGGTCCGGGTGATGCAGGTGCAATCACACGACGAGTACCTGGGAATCCAGTCTCAGGGAACTGTGCAACCGCGCAGCCAGAGCGAGCTTATTCCGGAAGTCTCAGGCCGCGTGGTGTGGATGTCCCCATCCCTGGTTGGAGGAGGCGCGTTTCATAGCGGCGATGTATTACTGCGCATTGACGATGCCGATTACCTCACCCTGGTGCAAAGAAGCGAAGCAGCCCTTAAGCGCTCGGAGGTTGAATACGAACATGCCAGGGATGAATTGAAACGACTGCAGAGCCTGCACCAACGCCAACTGGCGAGCCAACAACAACTCGATAATGCGCGCCGCACTGCGCAGGTAGCACAGGCCAACCTGAGCGAAACCACCGCCGGCCTCGAGCAGGCGAAACGGGACCTCACCCGCACGCAATTGCGCGCACCCTTTGATGGCCTGGTGCGCAATGAACACGTCGATATAGGGCAATTCATTACCCGCGGACAAAGTATCGGCACCATTTATGCGACTGACTATGTAGAAGTCCGCCTACCGATCTCCGGCCACCAGTTAGCCTACCTTGGATTACCCGTGTCCACGCGCGGACAAATACCACAGCACCTGCGTCCGCCGGTTACCATAGTGTCAGATTTTGGAGAAACCCGCCTGTTATGGGAGGGGCAATTGATGCGCCTGGAAGCAGAGATGGACGAGCGCTCTCGCATGATTTATGGCGTAACCCGCCTGCGCATGGAAGAGACACAAGACAGTCCGATGTTGCCCGTGGGCATGTTTGTGCAGGCGGAAATTCGCGGCCGTAAAGTTGAGAACGTGATTCGTCTGCCCCGCTCCACCATGCGCGACGATAACCAGGTACTGGTAGTCGACAACGACAATCGCGTGCATTTCAGGCAAGTTTCATTGCTGCGCCTGGAACACGATGATGTACTTATCTCTTCAGGCCTGGCTGATGGCGAACGGGTTTGCATCTCCCCCATGCAAACGGTGGTTGACGGTATGCTCGTCAACCCCATCCCTCAGTAAAACCGCCGCGCATGCACAAAATCATACACTGGTTCGTCCATAACACGGTTGCCGCTAACCTGTTGATGATGGTACTGGCAGTTGGCGGCCTGCTGGCGCTACCGCGGATTCACCAGGAAGAATTTCCCACGCTGGACGTCGACGCGGTACAAGTCAACATTCCCTATCTGGGTGCCGCACCCACCGAGGTCGAATCAGCCGTCTGCGTGCGCGTAGAGGAAGCTGTGGAAGGCACTGAGGGTATTGACAAGATCAGTTCTCGAGCCTCTGAAGGATATTGCTCGGTCACCATCGAACTGGTAGCCGGTGTCGACAAAACCAAAGTGTCCAATGATATTAAAAGCAAAGTTGATGCTATCGACTCTTTTCCACAGGAGACCGAACAAGCGGTTACTGCCGAGGTCAGTATCATCTCCACCGTATTGCAAATCGCCATATCCGGTCCCGCCGACGAGCGCACGTTAAAGTTAATTGGCCAGCGAGTGCGCGATGACATTGCCGCACTGCCGGGCGTCTCTCAGGTAGAATTGCAGTATGCCCGCCCCTACGAAATATCAATCGATGTCTCCGAACAGACGCTGAGACGTCATGGCCTGACCCTGGCCGAGATCGGGCGTGCGATTGAGAAAAGCTCACTTGATATCCCTGGCGGATCATTAAAAACGTCCGGTGGAGAAATCCTGTTGCGTACCAAGGGACAGGCCTATCATGGGCGTGAGTTTGAAGACATCATAATACTCACCCGCAGGGATGGCACCAATATCAGTCTCAGAGAAATTGCCACAGTCGTTGACGGCTTTGAAGATAGCGATCTGCGAGCTCGCTTTGATGGGGAGCCAGCCGTATCCCTGAAAGTGTCCAGGGTTGGTGAAGAAGACATTATGGCCATCGCCAACCAGGTTAAGGATTATCTGGATCAGGCCCGCCGGGAAGTCCCGGAAGGCATCGCCATGACCATCTGGCAGGACGAGTCCCAGGACCTGGTAGATCGCCTCGATGCATTGACCAAAAATGCGCGTAGCGGCTTATTACTGGTATTGCTGGTACTCACTTTGTTTTTGCGCTTCCGGCTCGCACTTTGGGTCGCAGCGGGAATTCCGGTGGCGCTACTGGGAACTGTGGCGATCTTTCCCGTAGCGGGCATATCTATTAGCACCATGTCGGTCATGGCTTTCCTGCTGGTTTTAGGTATTTTGGTGGATGATGCGATCGTGGTGGGCGAGCGTATCTATGCCCACGAGCAGCAGGGCAAAAATCGGCTGCTGGCTGCGGTCGACGGCGCACAGGAAGTCGCCCTGCCAGTCTTCTTCGGCGTACTGACCACTATGGTCACGTTTGTTCCCATCGTTAACATTCCAGGATCTCTGGGAGGTTTTTTTGCACCGCTTGGCTTCACTGTGATTATCGCTCTGGCTTTCAGCCTCATCGAATCGCAAATGATCCTGCCTGCACATCTGGCACATCGGAAGGCAGAGAAGACAGTGGGCAACAATGCCGTGATTAATCGCTGGCTGGCGGCGCAGGATCGTATTTCAGGATCACTGCAAATCGCTGCCACGCGCTATTACCAGCCCGCGGTTGAGCGGGCTTTGCGTTGGCGCTATGTCACGGTGGCTGCCGGCATTGTTGTTCTGGCTATCACCCTGTCGCTGTTTGCCAGTGGACGGATGCAGTTTCAATTTTTCCCATCGGTAGAAGGCACTCACCTGTACGCCAAACTGACCATGCCCGAGGGCACACCGGTAGAGCAAACCGCAATAGCAGTGGCACGCATAGAAAAGGCCGCAGAACAACTGCGCGGTGAACTCGACGAGGATCTTGCGCCAGGCGAGGCGAGTAAAATTTCCCATATTTTTAGCAGTATTGGTATTTTCATCCCCAAGGGCAGCATGGGTAGACCCGGCAATGCACAGAGCAATCTGGCCGAAATAGGTATTGAACTCAACCTGCCGCGCAATTATTCCGGCATCTCTACCCGCGAATTTTCCAATCGCTGGCGGGAGTTAACGGGGGGCGTGCCCGACGCCATTGAGCTGGGCTTCACTGCCGAGGCATTCGGTATAGGAAAAGCTATCGAGTTTGAACTTTACGGTAAAGACTTTGAGGAACTGCGCAGTGCTGCGGCGGAGTTGCGTGTGGCCCTGCAAAGCTACAATGGCGTACTCGATGCCAGCGATTCATTTCGCGCGGGCAAACAGGAAGTGCAGCTCACGCTGTTACCCGGAGCACGCAACCTCGACTTGACCCTGAACGATCTTGGCCAGCAGGTACGACAGGCTTTTTATGGCTACGAGGCACAACGTATCCAGCGCGGCAAGGATGATATACGCGTAATGGTGCGCTACCCGGAAGATGAGAGGCGCTCGCTGGGGGATCTTGAGGCCATGCGTATTCGCACCCTGGACGGTACAGAGGTTCCCTTCAGCAGCGTTGCCCGGGCCTCCCTCGCACGCGGTTACACCACTATTCGTAGAGTCGATGGCCAGCGTGTGGTCAGCGTTACCGCAGATGTTAATCGCACGGTGGCCACCCCGGAGTCCATCATCAACTCTCTGGTGGGTAACGAACTCAAAGAAATCACAGAGCGCCACCCGGGTGTTAGTTTCGGCTTGGCCGGTGAAGCCGAAGAACGCAACGATTCCATGGGTTCGTTAATCAGCACCAGCTTGCTGGCCTTGTTACTGATCTATGCATTGCTGGCTATTCCCTTGAAGTCCTACCTGCAACCAATCGTTATTATGAGTGTGATTCCATTCGGCGCTGTCGGCGCGATTTTAGGCCATTTTATCCTGGGTATGGATCTGGTGTTCTTTTCACTACTGGGAATCGTCGCCCTGGCCGGAGTTGTAGTGAACTCCTCCCTGGTACTGGTGGACTACATTAACAACCAACGCAAGTCCGGACAAAGCCTTGATTGGGTCGTCAGTCACGCTGGCAGCGTGCGCTTCCGCCCTATCATTCTGACCAGCATTACCACCTTCGTCGGCCTGACGCCTATTATGATGGACAACACCATCTCTACTGCCATGTTCGTGCCTATGGCAATTTCTCTGGCTTTCGGGGTGCTCTTTGGCACCCTGATCACCCTGTTCCTGGTACCCTGTCTTTATCTGGTATTGGAGGATATTCTGATCCTAACGGGGCAACGCAGTGCCGCGATCGATCCGAACGCCATGTATAGCGGCAACAAAACCGTCTGATGCCTGCGTCCTTCGGTGCTCAACTGGTAATAAACAAAAACAATTCACTCCTTAGTCTTAATTGATTAGGCAGATTGCCCAGTCTGGGCTATTTTTAACACTCCACGTTATCGTGGTGATGATAATCAGAACTGAAGGAGACGCAACATGTCCTTAAAAGACAGCCAGACCGAACAAAATCTGAAAGACGCCTTTGCCGGCGAGTCCCAGGCCAACCGCCGATACCTGTACTTTGCTGCCAAGGCTGACGTGGAGGGTTACAACGATGTTGCCTCCGTATTCCGCTCCACCGCTGAGGGTGAGACAGGGCACGCCCATGGCCATCTGGAATACCTGGAAGAAACGGGTGACCCGGCGACTGGTCTGCCAATTGGCCCCACCTCCGACAACCTGAAGGCGGCTATCGCTGGCGAAACTCACGAGTACACCGATATGTACCCGGGCATGGCCAAGACAGCGCGCGATGAAGGCTTCGACGAGATCGCCGACTGGATGGAAACCCTGGCCAAGGCTGAGCGCAGTCATGCCAACCGCTTCCAAAAAGCACTGGATACGCTGGACGACTAATACCAATGCGACGGGTTAACCGGCAACGGTAAACCCGCCCACTTTCCCATCCTTGTAAACTAGCGAGGGGTCGTACTTTGAGAGAAGGAAGCCTGGAGGCGCCTACACGCCACCCAATCGAGTGGAAGTCTGAGAAATATTGGGACAAAACTGATCTCGAGCAAGAACTGGAGCGGGTCTACGACATATGTCACGGTTGCCGCCGCTGTGTCAGTTTGTGCGACTCGTTTCCCACGCTGTTCGATCTGGTGGATGAATCTCCAACACTGGAAGTCGACGGTATTGATAAGGCTGACTACATAAAAGTGGTCGATCAGTGCTATCTATGTGACCTGTGCTATATGACCAAGTGCCCCTATGTACCACCACACGAGTGGAATGTGGATTTTCCTCACTTGATGCTGCGGGCCAAAGCAATCAAATTTAAGGAGCAAGGCGCCAGATTGCGAGACCGGGTACTGACCAGTACCGATACTGTGTTCGCGATGACATCTATCCCCCTGATAGACATCACCGTGAATGCGCTGAACAACAACGCCGGATTTCGAAAAGTGCTGGAGGCGACAACCGGGATACACAAGGAGGCACCCGTTCCTGCATTCCACAGCAAGACGCTGCGCAAGCAGGTGCAACCACTGATCAAGGACATCACGCCCACGCCAGTAGGCAATACCAGTGGTAAACTGGCACTGTACGCCACCTGCTACGGCAACTATAACAGCCCACACATTGGCGCTGACTTCGTAAAAGTGTTTCAGCACAATGATATTCATATAGACATCGTACCCAAGGAGAAATGCTGTGGCATGCCCAAACTGGAACTGGGCGACCTTGCAACAGTCAACAAGTTAAAAGAAGCCAACATTCCGGTATTGGCCAAGCTGGTTGACGAGGGTTACGACCTGACTGCGCCTATACCCTCCTGCGTTTTGATGTACAAACAGGAACTCCCCCTGCTATACCCGGATGACGCAGACGTACGGAAGGTACAAGCCGCTTTCTTCGACCCTTTTGAATATTTGTGGATACGACATAAAGCAGGTGCCCTGAAAACCGATTTCCCCAATGCCATGGGTGATATTGCCTATCAGGTAGCCTGTCACCAGCGTGTACAGAACATCGGCCTGAAGACCAGGGATGTACTGAACCTGATACCCGAGACTGCTGTTACCGCACTGGAACGTTGCTCCGGCCACGATGGCACCTACGCGGTAAAACGGGAAACCCATGACAAATCGGTAAAAATCGCCCGACCAACCGTGCGCAAAATAGACCAACAGGAGCCAGATCACTTTATGAGCGACTGCCCTATGGCTGCCACGCACATCGCCAACTTGTCAGAGAAAGTTGACCAGGCCGAAAGCCCCATGACACTGCTGCGCATGGCGTACGGCCTTTAATAGATGCAGGAGACAACAATGACCCACCTATCACGCACTGACCTCTGGTCACTGGAAGAATACGCAGAGATGCGACCCGTCTTTCGCTCTGAGATCATGGCACACAAAAAAAACCGCCAGGTAGCCCTGGGGAACAATGCCCGACTTTACTTTGAGGACAAACTGACCATTCGCTACCAGATTCAGGAAATGCTGCGTATCGAGAAAGTGTTTGAAGCGGCCGGCATCAATGAAGAACTGGAAGCCTATAACCCACTCATACCCGACGGCCATAACTGGAAAGCGACTTTTATGATCGAATACGATCAGCCCGAGGAACGGGCCACGCAACTGGCCAATATGATTGGGATTGAAAACAAGGTCTGGGTACAGGTGGAAAATTGTGACCGCGTTCACCCCATAGCGGATGAGGATCTTGAACGCGACAATGCACACAAAACGTCTTCAGTACATTTTCTACGCTTTGAACTGAGCCCCAGTATGATCGCCGCGGTGCACCATGGTGCAAACATCAGCGCTGGCATTAACCATCCCGCATACGCTATCGATGCAGTCCAACTGGAGGACTCGGTGTGCGCTTCCCTGGCCAATGACCTGGAGCTTATAGCGATTAACTAGGGTTCGAGCGGGCCTTGGTGCCACGAGTGGCGACCGCTTGCAGGGGGTCGTCCGGCCAGGGATGCTTCGGGTAACGACCCTTCATCTCTCGTTTCACTTGCTGGTAACTACTGCGCCAGAATCCGGCCAGATCCTGGGTGACTTGCAACGGGCGCTGTGCCGGTGACAGCAAATGAATCTGCAATGCCACCCGCCCGCCGGCAATCGTTGGCGTTGCTTCACAGCCGAACATCTCTTGCAGCTTCACTGCCAACACGGGTGGATCCTGGCTGTAATCTATGGCGATGCTTGAACCAGAAGGCACCGCCATGCGCTCTGGTGCCAGGCGCTCCAGCTCCAGTGGTAGCGGCCAGGCCAGATGCGCCTGCAAGATGACCTTTAAATCGAGGTTTTGGAAGTCCTGTAAGCGTTTAACCTGACTCAGGTATGGCAGCAGCCACTCTTCCAGTGTTTCCAGGAGTACCTGATCGGACAGATCTGGCCAACGATTCACCTCCTGGTCAGATTCAACGCGTCGCAACAACATGACCCGGGAACGCCATTGCTGTAATTTTTGGCTCCAGGGTAGGATGTCCAGGCCTTTTTTGGCCACCACCCCCAGCAGGGCAGCGCCCCTGGCAGCCTCTGAAACCTGCGTCAACGGCTCTGCTGACAACAGGATGTTACCTACCAGGCTGCGCCGCTGTGCAACGAACTGATCGTTGCGGTAGTCCCATTCCACCAGATCCTCTTCGCGCACCAGGGTAGAGAGCATTTCCCGAAAATTTACCGGATTAAGTACACAGGCCGAATAGATTCGATCCGCCGACTCTCCCACATGTCCGCCCAACTCCGCCACCGCCAACCACGGTTGACCGACCAACTCGTCCTGCGGTGGTAGTACCGCACTGCGGCCATTGCTTAACTGATATTGCGTACCGTCACCGCCGCCTCGCAAAATTGCGATGCGATCTGCATAGGCACTGGCCAGTAAGACACCCAATACATCGTCCTGCGCTACCCCTATGGCAAATTTGCGTGGTTTATGAATGTCAGTCGCCATACGCGCAAAGCGTCTCGCCTGCTGCCAGGTGCGTTTGAACCAGCCTTGCAGCTCCACAGAGCAGCGACTCTCACCCATCAGTACCGCCAGAGTGGTCGAGATATCCACTCCCTGCTCCGCCATGGGGTTGCGCTCGGACAGTAATGCCGCCAACAAACAGGCAGTCTCTGTGGCATGTATATCACAACCGACCAATAGCATATGAGCCAGACGCGGGTGCAGCGGCATCTGTGCCAGACGCACACCATGTGGCGTGAGCTGGTATCCACCCGTGCCGTTTTGGAATACCGCACCGCAGACTTCCAGAATTGCAACCGCCTGCCCATAAGGTGCCGATGGTGGCGGATCCAGCCAGGCCAGTTCGCCATAATTCTCCACGCCCCAGGACAGCAACTGCAGCGCCATCGGCGCCAGGTCAGCCTGCAAAATCTCCGGGGTGGGGTGCGCTACCAGGCGCTTGTGCTGTTCTTCACTCCAGGCTCGATAACAATGGCCAGGCCCAAGGCGACCAGCACGGCCCTGACGCTGTTCTGCAGACGAGCGGGAAATACGCCGGGTAGCCAGGCGCGTCATACCGGTAGCAGGATCGAACAAGGCCTCACGCACCAGCCCGGAATCAACCACTGCCGCAATCCCCTCAATAGTCAGGCTGGTCTCGGCAATATTGGTTGCCAGCACGACTTTACGACGGTCGCCAGTTGCCGCTTGTATCGCCCGCTGCTGGTGCTCCAGCGACAAACCACCATACAGAGGGGCCAACTGCACATGTTCTACACCTGCTTGCTGCAAAGCAGTCCCCAGAGCCCTGGCCACGCCATTGATTTCACGCTGTCCAGGCAGGAATACCAGAACACTACCCGATTGTTCCTGCAGGGCGCGCAACACCAACTTAACAGTAGGAGGAATGATCGAGTCACGCAATTGATAGGGCTCGGCATAGCTCACGTGAACCGGAAACTGCCGCCCGTGTGAGGTGATGACTGGCGCGCCTCCAAGCAGGCCGGCCACCGCCGCACCGTCCAGGGTAGCTGACATTACCAGTAACTTCAGGGGAGGGCCTTCGCGAAATAGCTCTCGACCTTGCAGCGCCAACGCCAGACACAGGTCTGAATCCAGATTGCGTTCATGGAACTCGTCGAAAATGACCAGGCCCACATCTTCCAGGCCAGGGTCCTGCTGTAGCATACGGGTTAAAATACCCTCAGTGATCACCTCTATGCGCGTATTGTCTCCAACACAGGTATCCAGACGAATGCGATAGCCCACGGTTTGTCCCAACGCCTCACCCAATAGTTGCGCCATACGCGCTGCGGCGGCTCGCGTGGCCATACGCCGCGGCTCCAGTACCAGGATTTTGCGGCCACCCAACCAATTCTGGTCCAGCAACGCCAATGGCACTACGGTTGTTTTACCCGCTCCGGGCGGCGCTTGCAGCACAGCCTCATGCCCCTCGCTCATACACAATTTGAGCTGGTCGAGAACCTCGTTTATGGGTAGATCATGGATATCATCTGGGTACATTGCACAATATTAACGGAGAGGCTCCCGCTAGGCTATGAAATCCGCTGACCATAGCGGGTTAGTCTACGTGCGGTCCGATTAATCGGTGGTGTTCCACTACCAGACTGCTATCCTGAAGCCAACCGGGCATAAAGTAAGGAAAAATTCTGATGGTGTTACTGCTACTGGGCGTTTTACTGTTTGCAGGCGTCCATTTCGTGCCTTCTCTGGCACCGGCTTTCAAGGCCAGCTGGCATAAACGCCTGGGGGAAGGCGGCTACAAAGGCACCTTCTCTTTACTGCTGCTGTTGTCCTTCGCCTTGATGATTTTGGGCTGGCGTAGTGCCGAGCCGACTTTCGTGTACCTGCCCGTCCCCGCGCTGCACCACCCTGCCCTGCTGTTGTTAGTCATTGCATTTTTGCTAATGGTAGTCAGTTCTCGCAACTCTCGCCTGCGCCTGATCATTCGCCATCCACAGCTCACCGGGGTGGCGCTGTGGGGTATCGCACACCTGTTGCTGAACGGTGACAGCCGTGCGCTGGTGCTGTTTGGCACCTTGGCTATCTGGGCGCTGCTGGAGATGATAGCCATCAACAAACGTGAGGGCGCATGGATCAAAGGTGAGCCCCCTTCCTGGGCAGCAGAACTGCTTACCGTGATAATCACCGCCGTTATGGTCGGGTTGATCATTTCTATACACCCATGGATCAGCGGGATGCCAGTGACCTGATGATCACTGGCAGCTGACGCCAACTTTACCATTGCACTCCGGGCGGCGATTGATAACTATCCAGGACTCGAACGTAATTCGAGCGCAAAAATGCGGATGAGTCTGTCGCATTGCGCTGGCTGATACTGCCTTTGAGCTGTGTTACCGATTCGTATTCGCGCTCGTCCAGCCACTGTTCCAGAGCACGCAATATTATCGCCAGGTGACCTGGCCCATGCCGCAACAGGGCACTGCATAAATGCGTAACATCAGCGCCAGCGAGCAATGATTTCACCACGTCTTTGACATCGTGTACGCCCCCCGTAATCGCCAGGGAGCAGTTGATACGGCCATAAAGAATGGCTATCCAACGGATACGCATCAACGATTCTTCGGACGTAGAAAGCTCCAGCCTGGGCACTACCTCCAGCGTTTCCAGGTCTATATCCGGCTGGTAAAAGCGGTTGAACAATACCAGACCATTGGCACCGGCCTGCTCAAAGCGCTGAGCCACATTCACCACAGAACTAAACTGAGAGGACAGTTTCATGGCAATTGGAATCGTTATTTTGTCGCGCAGGGATTGCAGAATCTCTACATAACGGTCTTCCACTTGACGTCCATCCTCATGCAAAGACGCCGGTATGTAATAGACATTCAACTCCAGTGCATCGGCGCCGGCATCTTGCAATGCGGTGGCATAGTTGACCCAACCCCCGGGTGTGGTGCCGTTAAGACTGGCAATCACTGGAATCTCCAGGCTGCTCTTGAGTGACTCAAGATGCAGCAAATACGTCTCTTCATAGCTCTGGTAATTCTCCGGGATCGGGCGAAAACTGTCTGCCTCGCCATGGCCCAGGGATTGCTGGTGAAAAAAGCGAGCAAGATTAGCATCTTCTTCTTCGATTTTTTCCTCGAACATGGAATGCAGAACCAGCGCACCGGCACCCGCATCTTCCAGCTGTCGCGCTGTATCCAGATGCTTGCTCAACGGCGATGCCGAGGGCACCAGCGGATTTTTTAACGCCAGCCCCAGATACTGTGTGGATAAATCTGCCATGATTACGCCTCCCCTGGGGGTTTTATTGCCGGTTCGCCAGCATTCAATTGCGCTGTAGCCTTTGCTTGCGCCACTTCTTCCTCGTCGCTCCAATCAAGTTGCGCCAACTGTTTGTAGTAG
>JBALVO010000002.1:27673-45082 GCA_036961445.1 Halioglobus sp. | reverse complement strand
GTGGGGAGATTGCCGCCATAAATGGACGAGCAGCCGGTGGCGTTGGCAACCAGCATCCTGTCACCAAATAGTTGGGAAACGAGTTTTACATAAGGCGTCTCGCCGCAACCAACACAGGCACCGGAAAATTCAAACAGTGGCTGGGCCAACATGGAGGCAGCAATGGTATTGCGTTTAATCTGACTGCGATCGAACTCGGGCAATCCGACAAAGAAGTCCCAGTTGTCGCGTTCCTGTTCCAGTAGCGGCGGCTGCGCTGCCATATTTAGCGCCTTGCGACTAACATTTGACTTATCTCTTATGGGGCAAATATCGACGCACAAGGTACAACCCGTACAGTCCTCTGCTGCGACCTGATAACTGATGTGATAGCCCTCGGGATAACCCTTGGCCTTGACCGGCACCGATTTGAAAGTGTCTGGCGCTGCGGCCAGCTCTGACTCATGAAATACCTTGGAACGAATGGCGCTGTGCGGACAAACAAAGGGACACTTGCCACATTGAGTACACAACTGTGTATCCCATACCGGAATTTCCAGCGCCAGGTTGCGTTTTTCATAGGCCGCTGTCCCCAGCGGAAAACTGCCATCGTCTGGCATCTGGCTAACTTTGATCAGGTCACCGCGCCCGGCAATGATTTGTGCTGTTACCTCCTGCACAAACTGCGATGCACTGTCGGTAAGGGCCGGTTTCTTTTCCTGCGTTTTGACTTGCCCGGCATTGGCTACCTGGTGCAGGCAAGCCAGAGTTTCATCGATCGCCTTAAAATTCAGCTCGGTGATACGTCGGCCCTTACGTCCATAGGTTTTCTCTACTGCATTCTTGATCGACTGAATGGCCTCTTCCGCAGGCAAAATACCTGAAATAGCAAAAAAGCAGGTCTGCATGATGGTGTTGATACGCTTGCCCATGCCACTACGCTGCGCAACGTCATAGGCATCGATGGTGTAAAGGCTGATTTTCTTGTCGATTATTTGCTGCTGGGCATTTGCTGGCAGGGTATCCCACACCGACTCGGGCCCAGCGGACGAATTCAGCAAAAATACCGCACCGGGTCTGGCGAAATTCAGCAATTCAAATTTTTCCAGAAACCCGGGCTGGTGGCAGGCTACAAAATTGGCATCGTTGTCACCGATCAGATAACTGGAACGAATCTGGTTGGGACCAAAGCGCAAGTGGGAGATCGTCACTGCACCGGATTTCTTCGAGTCATACACGAAGTAACCCTGGGCATGTAAATCGGTACTCTGCCCAATGATCTTGATGCTGTTTTTATTGGCGCTAACCGTGCCGTCACTACCCAGACCGTAAAATACTGCCTGAAAAGTTTCATCATTCGCAGAGGTACGCATGGTCTCATCCCAGGGCAAACTGGTATGGCTCAGGTCGTCATGAATACCTATGGTGAAGTGATTTTTGGGTTGTTCAAGTGCCAATTGATCATACACAGCCAGGATCATGCCCGGCGTAAATTCCTTGGAGGACAAACCGTAGCGCCCCCCGATGACCCGCGGCATCTGGCCAAAGCGGCCACCATCGGCCACGCAGTCCTGAGCCAGGGCAACGACCACGTCTTTGTATAAGGGCTCGCCGTCGGAGCCTGGCTCCTTGGTACGATCAAGTACCGCAATTTTACGTACCGACGCCGGCAGTGCCTGTAACATTGCCGTCGGCGCAAAGGGTCGATACAGGCGCACCTTCAGGACGCCTACTTTAGCGCCGCGACTGTTGAGATAGTCCACTGTTTCATGCACCGCCTCGGCACCCGAGCCCATAATGATAATGACCCGTTCAGCATCCAACGCCCCCTGGTATTCAAACAAGCGATACTGGCGACCGCTCAGCTTTGCAAACCGGTCCATATGAGCCTGCACCATATCGGGCAATTGAATATAGTAGGGGTTGACGGTTTCTCGCGCCTGAAAATAAACATCGGGGTTTTGCGAGCTACCGCGCAATACCGGGTGAGCCGGCGACAGCGCGCGCCGGCGATGGGACTCAACCCAGGAATCGTCGATCATGGCACGAACGGTATCGGAGGGCACTTCGACCAGTTTGGCCACTTCGTGAGAGGTACGAAAACCATCAAAGAAGTGCAGAAAGGGCACTCGACTTTCCAGCGTCACACTCTGGGCTATCAGCGCCAGATCCATCACTTCCTGTGGGCAGTTGGAGCAGAGCATACCGTATCCGGTCTGGCGCGTGGCCATCACATCCGAATGATCGCCAAAGATGGACAGTCCCTGGCAAGCCAGCGAGCGGGCAGCAATATGAAAGACCGTAGGGGTCAATTCACCCGCAATTTTGTACATATTGGGGATCATCAGCAACAATCCCTGGGAAGCAGTAAACGTGGTAGACAAGGCACCAGCCTGCAAGGCGCCGTGAATAGCGCCAGCGGCTCCACCTTCACTTTGCATCTCAATCACCCGTGGCACGGTGCCCCAAAGGTTTTTCTGCCCGTTGGCGGACCACTCATCCGCAAACTCGCCCATATTGGATGAGGGCGTGATTGGATAAATAGCGATGACTTCGTTGGTGAGGTGGGCTATCGTTGCGGCAGCCTGGTTGCCGTCAATAGTGAGTGTGCCTACTTTGTCCATAAACCAAACCCTGCAATCTGTTAATGCTCGCCAGATAACTATAATCGTTATTGGCGGCAGTGAAATTGATCAGAATCAGTCTTAAGTAGTTGTTTCAGAAAAGTGACCAGACGATTGGCACCGGCTGGTCAGGGCAAAAATCGCTAACTTAGCTTGATAAGTCCACGATAGCGCGCCCACGCAGTTGACCCGCCAAAATCTTCGGTGCGGTTTCTTTCAGTTCAGAAAATGGAACATCGAAGGACAGTGTTTCCAGCCTGGCTATATCCAGGTCGCTGGCCAGTCGCCGCCACGCCTCTACCCGCCGCGCCATGGGCGCCTGTACCGAATCGACCCCCTGCAGCCGCACATTGCGCAAAATAAAGGGCATAACCGTGGCTGGCAGATCCGCTCCCTGCGCCAGTCCGCAGGCTGTAACTACGCCGTTGTACTGCGTCTGGGCGATGGCATTTGCCAGTGTCTGGCTACCAACACAATCGACCACCCCGGCCCACAATTCGCGCTGCATGGGCTTACCTGACTCTGACAGTACCTGCCTATCTATCACCTCAGATGCACCCAAAGTGGTGAGATAATCAGCTTCCTCGGGTCGACCGGTGGAGGCCACCACGCGATAGCCAAGTTTTTGCAGCAGGGTCAGTGCTACCGACCCAACTCCACCGGCAGCTCCGGTGACCAACACGTCACCACTTTGCGGCGTCACTCCGCCCTCCTCCAGCGACATTACACTGAGCATGGCGGTATAACCTGCCGTGCCAATAGCCATGGCCTGACGTGTACTGAACGCGGCAGGTAGTTTGAGCAACAAATCGCCGTTAATTCTGGCGCACTGCGTGTAACCCCCGTTGAGGTATTCAGATGCACCGTAGCCATTGAGTACGACTTTATCCCCGGCGGAGAAATTTGTGTGTGAAGACTCCATGACGGTGCCAGCCAGGTCGATACCCAGGATCAACGGGTGTTTTTGCGCGATAGGGGCGGCATTGGTAATGGCCAGGCCGTCCTTGTAGTTAATCGTTGAATACTCGACCTGCACGGTGACATCGCCCTCACCCAGATCGTCCAGGGTAAGTTCTTCATAGGCGACAGAGAAGTCGGGGTCTTTACGCGCTACCAGTGCTTTAAACGTATCGGTCATGAAAGGTCTCCTGTTAATACGGCGCGCAATGATAGCATTGATTTAAAAATTAGGGGCAAACAGCCAGTACCTACAGTCCTTCTACACCCAGGATGCGGGCACTGCTGCAGGCCAGTCGCTGCGGTTCCAAACCCAGATAAGCCGCGCTGTTGAAGAATTCATCCATGGCAAGCATTGAGGGAAACTCCACCAAAATCAGGCGATGTGGTTGGTAGTCGCCTGCAACTACCATGAACTCCCCACCCCGGGCCAGATAGCGGCCACCGGCAGACTCCACCAGGGGCCTGATGGCCCCTTGGTAATGCAGGTACTTCTCGATATCAAAAACTTCAAGGTCAACAATTGCGTAGGCGACCATACGCACCCCCAACAATGCTTTTTGTTATCTGAGGAGCATACAAGGCATCGGGTAATTTGATTTGTCCTGCATCAATAAAACAAGAAAATCCTCGGAGCGGCCAATTCAGGCATCACGGCGGCGGAATATAGATATCCACTGCTTCACGGGCAGGAAACTCCCCCCGCCAGCATACATTCCAACGTCCCGGTATCGACGGTGGAGGCCAGACCCGGGATAGTAACCAGGGCGCCCAACAGCGCCCGGAGTATACAACATGGCAAAAAATTTTTCCCTTTGCTTAGAGCAAACAACAGCCAATGATTACTCGCTCCGGCTGTAATTAGCGGTGTGGCTTTATCAGGAACTTTTCACCAGTGGCCTGCTTACCGTAAACCGCCATGGCCTCCAGTGACAAAGCTTCGGCAAGAGCTATTTCTTTGGTGTAATGGCTGGCAAAGGTAGTTTTGATCTCCCTGGCTACTCGCGCCCGCAACTCGGTACCTTTCTCCATACCCGCCTTTTGCAGAAACGGCGTCAGTAGCCAGCCACCCAACGCCCAGGAAAACCCGAAGTTACGACTGAGCGTAGTGGGACTGCGATCCAGGCCGCCGTATATATACACCTGCTTGAACACATCAGAACCGTAACGATTGTATTGCGTCATGGTACGCACCGCCGCCGCCTCCATACAGGTCAGCACATCACTTGCCAGCTTGCCGCCGCCGGTGGCGTCGAAAGCCAAAGTGGCACCAGTAGCGACCAGGGCGTCAGTAAGGTCTGCATAGAAGCTGTCAGCAGAGGAATTTACAACGTGCTTAGCACCCAGATCACGCAGGATCTTTTCCTGCTCCGGCTTGCGCACGATATTGACCAGGTCGACACCATCTGCCATACAAATCTTGTTCAACATCTGCCCCAGGTTAGAAGCGGCTGCCGTATGTACCAGCGCCTTATGACCTTCCATGCGCATGGTCTCCACCATACCCAGTGCGGTCAGTGGATTAACAAAACAAGAAGCGCCTTCGGCCGCAGTCGTGCCGTCTACTAACGCCATACACTGATAGACACTAAGACAACGGTACTGGCCGTACATCTCCCCGCCTACCATGCCCACCGTTTTGCCCAGCATGGCCTGCGCGGCCTCTGATTCTCCTGCAGCGACGACCATACCGGCGCCTTCATTGCCGACAGCCAGTGACTCTCCTAATCTGGCGGTGACCAGCTTCATCAACTTCTGGGGAATATCCGCCGTGAGCACCGGCCGTTCTGCCGTGCCGCTGACCCGGGCGGTCGTCATATCGGCAGGGCCGACCAACAATGCAAGATCAGACGGATTGATAGGCGTGGCCTCTACCCTGACCAAAACCTCATCAGGGCCCGGCTGGGGAAACTCCATCTCAACCAGGGATAGCTCCAGCGTATTGTCATCTTTTACCAGCGAACGTAGTTGTAAGCCTGTCGTAGTCATATTGCTAACCTGTCGTTATAGATTGCCTGTGAATTGAGTGCAGCGGTATGCGCAATGCATTGCCCCAATGGGACAAGGTCAGCGATTATAGTTGATAGTGACAAGGAACGCATCGCCACCCGCGTCCACAGCCCCAATTAACCCGCCATGGCAAAGAGACACCGCACTGGGCTATGCCCGTCACGCTCAAATCGCTATAATTTCGCTCCTGTAACCCACCGGCGACTATAGCAATGGCCCTATTCGACAAAGACAATCAGCCCCTGGACGACGCAGCGGCACTCAGCGAGCATATCGAGCAGGCACTAGCGGTAACAATGCCACAGGGCATGGAACTGGAAATCAACTATCGGGTGATTAAACGCCTGTTTAATCCCATGATACTTGGCGCAGAGAACATTCCCAATCGACCCTGCTTATTTGTCGGCAACCACTCCCTGTTTGCCCTGGACGGCATGGTGCTCGGGCCGCTGTTTATGAAGGAACTGGAGCGCTTTCCCCGCGGTATGGGCGATAAATTCCTGTTTACCAATAAGCGCATTGCTGATTTCGTGATGAGAAGCGGTGCGGTGATGGGACACCCGGAAGTTTGCAGCGCCATGATGAAGGACCGCCAGGATTTGTTGGTGTTCCCTGGCGGGGCGCATGAAGCAGTCAAACCTGCCAGCGAAGTTTATGAGTTGCAATGGAAAGAGCGTTACGGCTTTGTAAAGCTGGCGGCTCTGCACGGCTACACCATAATGCCATTTGGCCTGGTAGGGCCGGATGAATTCTATGGGCACTATATGGAAGGCCAGGACCTCCCCGGTTCGGCCCTGGGCCAATTGCTGAAACGCTTCGGATTACTCAACGACGATATCCGTGCCGACATTTTGCCGCCTGTCCCACTGGGAGCATTGGGCACACCTTTCCCCAAACCACAGCGCTGTTACCTGGGTTTTGGCGAGCCGCTCAAACTCTCACAGTACAAGGGAAAAACACTGACCAGGAAACGCCTGCAGATCATTCGTGGAGAAGTCGCCGAACAAATAGAGACACAGCTAGCGGAACTATTATTCGCGCGTGAACAGCACAAGCGTAACGACAGCTTACTGCGTAGGCTTCTCACTATATAGACCGTGCACTAAGCAGTGAGTGGGTATTTGCCTTGCAGTTATCACTCCCTCATCACCCGGGCCAATCGTTCTGGGTGACGCCAGCGGCCGCGAAGCAAACGCCACAGATAGAGTATCGCCAGGGTAATCAGCATCGAAACAAACAGCCACCAGGAAACCAGTGGACCGTAATCGTAAATAACAATGACAAAATACTGGGCAATCAACATCACCCAATGTATAGAAATTGAAGTCATCATAATCCAGCGCGTATCACCCGCCCCCCGCAGTGCGGCACTGCTGGTTATGCGAACGGCATCTGCCAGCATGTAGGTGGCAAGGCCAATCATCATTTGACTGGCCAGCTCACGAATCTGGATAAATTCTTCCCCCGGGGTCTTGAACACATCGACAAGTGACACACGAAAAATCAGGTATAACACCGCCAATATCCCGGAGTAACCCAGCGCGAGAATAAAACCCGAAGAAATAACCTGATTGGCCCTGGCCATGTCCTGCGCGCCCACGAAACGACCAATCAGGGTCATGACGCCAATATTCAACCCCATAATCGGAATAAAGCACACCATATCCCAGTTAAAAACAATCGCCATGGCAGCACCCTGTATCACGCCGTATGACTGGAACAACAACAGGAACAAGTTGAAACTGGCAGCATTCAGAAAACCCTCTATGCCAGTGGGAGTACCCAATCGCAGATAACGCCGCATGACACCCCGGTCGAATACGAAGGACTTTGACACCTGAAATTGGCGCTGATGAGTCTGTGACAGATAATAAAGCAGATACAGTAGAATCGGGCACAGGGTGGCAATCACCGTTCCAAGCCCAGCGCCCGCAAGACCCAGTTGCGGCAGGCCAAACTTGCCAAATATAAGCATCCAGGACAGGGGAACATTAATCAGCATGCAAATTACATCGGCAGTCATCACCATACGAGTGCGGCCTATCCCGGCAAAGTAACCGGCCAGGCATGCTTTGACCAGGGTAAAAAAGCTACCGCCCATAAGGATCAAAAAATAGACTCGCTCCAGCTGTACCTGCGCCGGATCATGTCCCAGGTGTGAAAATACTTTCGCACCAAGGTAGGCCAGCAAAAGCAGCAATGGCGTGCACGCAACTGAAATTATCAAACCCTGCGTGACCACGCGCGGGCATTTGGCTATTTGCCCGGAGCCGTAGTACTGGGCCACCATGGCGTTACCATAGCTGATAACGCCCATAAACAGTGACATGCAAAAAAAGGCAGCAACACCGCCACCCATGGCAGCAGCGATATGAGTCGCATCGATCTGCGACATAAACCAGCGATCAGTAAAGATCATCACCGCGAAGGAACCCTGGGAGAGCACCATGGGCAGTGACAGGCGCATTAATTCACGCAGGGTTGTCATGGACAGTATCTTCATGCCTACCGTAGCCTGTCCGAACGCGATGCTTTTAGAGCATGCGTATTATTGAATTAGTTCTTCGCAACGCCCAATGCGCCCAGGGTTGCTGCCATGTCCTGGGCAGAGGTTTTCGGTTGCACATTATCATCGATCTTGAGGATAGTGCCGTCGGTGCCGATGTAAAATGTATGTCGCTTGGCGAAGCTGCCCATGGAAAGAACGTTATATGCTTTTGCAGTAGCCTTGGTAGGGTCACTTAGCAACGGAAAATCAGCCTTGGTTTCCTTTGCAAAACCAATGTTGTCCTCCAGGGGATCCACGCTGGCCATAAAATAAGTTACGTCGTATTCCCGCAGCAAATGGCCATTTTCAGCCAGAGACTTGCACTCTATCGTACAACCGCTGGTATACGCCCTGGGGAACCAGGCTATCACTACCGCTTGCTTGCCGCGAAAATCTGCCAGTTTATAGGTATTCCCGTCTGAGGCCTGCAACTCAAAGTCTGGCGCGGGATCTCCGACCTTGAGTTCTGCTGCGTGTGCCGCAACTGTCAAAAGTAAAGATAAGCACAACATCGTTAAGGCTTTCATACCACTCTCCAAAGGTGAACGAAGATCACAATCATCACACTAATACGAGTGTCGTGACCAACTAGATGTTCTTTTGCCAAAACATGGCTTTACCCAAAGTCGGATCAAGCTCATAACCGTCGAATCCAAATTTCAGATAAGCATTTTTCGCGACCTCATTACCCTCCAGGACTTCCAGGGTAATTTTGCAGCAACCTCTGTGCCGCGCTATTTTTTCCACCTCGCCTAACATTCGCTGACTAAGGCCCAGGCCACGAAAGTCACCCACAACCGCAATGTCATGGATATTTATCAGCGGCTTACACTTGAAAGTCGAGAAGCCCTCGAAACAGTTCACCAGGCCGACCGGCGCCTCATCCACATAGCACAACACACTGAATGCATGGGGTAATTTCGCCAATTCGGCCCCCAGGTTTTGTACTGTTTCTTCTGACAATGGAACACCGCCACCCATAGAATCCCTGGCGTAGCTGTCTAGTAAATAAACCAGATCAGCCGCATGCTTTTCATTGTGATAATCGGCTTGCAACACCTCAACATTCATTGGCGATTTTCCTTAAACCAACTCAAAAGTTAACCCTGCATTTTCCTGCAGACGATCAATCAGTAACGACCCCATTGCAGCTGCTGGCGTCCAGATACCACCCGCGGCACAATCGGGGTTCTGCAGCAGGCAAACTGCGCTCTCGACAATCATTTTCGAGGTTGAACCGTAACCAGGATCCATATCACCTTTAACATTGGCACAGACAGACTCTCCGTTCGCAGCCTGGGCAACAAAGAGAAGATCATAGAAGCCGGTTTCGCGTTGCTCCTTGCTCGGGCCTTCGCCAGGCTTGGTAGGATCACTGGCCATTGATTTGTCCGCAGCAACGGCTTTGGCCATGGCTTCACCCTCATCGCCGGGGCCGGTGAGGAACATTTCGTCGTAGACAAAATCCTTGCCATAAGGATGTCCCAGCAAGGCATTGGAGCGATGAATGTTCTTGGTATTAATAGTCGCCATCACAAACGGAGCTACCCAGCTGTTAAGCACCTCGTCATACATCGGCTTCATGCCGCTGGGTTGTTCCACCCCGGAAAAACCGGGCGTCAGCGCAAACGGGTTGGTGAGGGTGGCGATAAGATCCGGATCCTTTGCTGCGGCTGCCATGGTCGTTTTGAAGCTGGCCAACGTGCCACCGGACCAGGTGCCCTTCATGCCGCGCACACGGCCCCTTACACGGGGAACCATAGCGCCAAAGGCCGCCCTCGACGCCTCCTGTACAAAATGCACGCCCAAATCAAAGGGGATAGAATCAAAGCCGCAGGAGAAAACAATGCGCGCGCCACTGGCTTGCGCTGTCGCAGTATGGGCTGTAATCATCTCTTTCATCCAGGCTGGCTCACCGCACAAGTCAACGTAGTCAGTGCCAGCAGCGGCACAGGCGGCGACCAAATCGCTGCCATACAGCTGATAAGGACCCACCGTTGTAATTACCACACTGGCCCGCTCAACCATCGCTGTAATGGACTCCGGGTCATCCGCGTCTGCCACTATCAGGGGCAGCTCACTGGAAATACCCAGTTCTTCGCGTACCGTCTCCAGCTTGCCTTGACTGCGCCCGGCAATGGCCCACGACACGTCGCCGTTAACGCCGTATTGCCGATTCAGGTATTCAACGACCAGTTTACCGGTATAGCCTGTTGCCCCGTAGACCACGATACCCAATTCCCGACTCTTGCTCATTACCTTCTCCAGTGTGGTGTAGTGATTTGCTTAACCGGCGCTCATAATGCCCTACTCGATGGCCAGTTAAAAGCCGTGATGACCGCGAACAAAAAAGCCTCTACTATCGTTGCTGCAATATCATGACAAAGCGTGATTAATAATCTGGGAAGTTTAATGTCGTCACAACTGATCACCGCCGCCAAAACATTACTGGCAGGCCTCAGCATTGGGCTGACCGCGGCCTGTGACCAGAGCGGTCTGGCGGTTGAATCCGGCGTTTCCCTGCCGTTGGCGCAATACCGGGCCGGGATAATCAGCAACCTCAGCTATCGGGTGACTTTCGATATCCCGGCGCAAGCTGCTGATGACATCAGCGGACACATTATTATCTCTATGCAGTTGTCCGGCATAGAGCAGCCGCTACAGCTTGATTTTCGTGCAAGCGCCGACAACATAAAGCGCGTTACCATTAATCAACGCACTTCGGAATATCTGTTTAGCTCTGAACACCTTGTCATACCCCAGTCCGAACTACAGATTGGCATGAACAAGATAGAGATCGAGTTCATCGCCGGATCACAATCACTGAATCGCAATCCGGAGTACCTGTACACTTTGTTCGTGCCCGATAGAGCCCGCACCGCGTTCCCCGTGTTTGACCAGCCCGACCTAAAGGCCACGTACGAACTAACCCTGATTGTTCCAGGCGACTGGGTAGCGCTGTCAAATGCACCCATCGAATCCATCGACAGTGTGGGTACCCGACGCAAATACCAGTTCAAGCGATCAGATCTTATTAGCTCCTATTTATTTTCATTTGTAGCGGGAAAATTTCAAGCGGTGACTCGAACACGCGACGGCCACTCGATGACCATGCTGCACAGGGAAACAGACCCCCAGAAACTGCAGCGCAACCTGGACGACATATTTGACCTGCACTGGGCAGCACTGGACTGGCTGGAGAACTATACCGGTATCGAATACCCCTACCAGAAGTTTGATTTTGCCCTTATTCCCGCCTTTCAGTACCGTGGCATGGAACATGTCGGTGCAGTGCAGTATCGGGCTGCCACCCTCCTGCTGGATGAATCAGCCTCGGAAATGGAAAGACTGAGTCGTGCCAAGCTGATTGCTCATGAAACAGCGCACATGTGGTTTGGTGATCTGGTTACCATGCGCTGGTTTGATGATGTCTGGACCAAAGAAGTATTCGCAAACTTCATGGCCGCAAAAATTATTAACCCGAGCTTCCCCGAAATCGATCACGAACTGAATTTTTTGGCAACAATGCACCCGGGCGCATATGCGGTGGATCGCACCGCAGGGGCTAATCCTATCCGGCAATACCTTGGCAACCTGAATGGCGCCGGCCAGATGTATGGCGCCATAATCTACAAAAAAGCGCCAATCATGATGCGCCAATTGGAGACACTGATAGGTGAGGGTAAATTTCGGCAAGGCGTGCAAACATATTTGCAGCGCTATTCATTCGCCAATGCCAGTTGGCCAGATTTGATCGCAATCCTCGATGCACTGTCGGACGAAGATCTGCAGGCCTGGAGCGATGTCTGGGTTAACACCCCGGGGCGCCCTGCGTTTTTGCTCAAAGCAGCGTCAGCGGGTGAAGCGCCAACCCAATTTGCCCTTCTCCAACAAGACTTCGCCGGCAGCGGCAGGGTCTGGCCTCAGCAGTTTGAAATAATGGCTGTTTCCCAGGATAAGGTGGTGCGCACAAAGGTTCTATCGACATCAGCAAGCACTGCCCTGGTGGAGAACCACGCGAGCACATCAATATTGTTCAATTCAGACGGGTTTGGCTATGCTTTGTTCCCGGCGAGTATAAAAAACCTGGAACTATGGGACCAGTTAAGTGATCTCGAAAGAGGTTCAGAACTGATCAATCTTTACGAGCAATTGCTGACCAGTGCTTCTCCTGACGTCGAGCAATACCTTATGGCCCTACAGCGCATTATTGTCATGGAAAAGAACCAGTTGTTGCTGGATCTTGCTCTAAAGCAGCTACACCGGATCTACTGGAGCTTTCTTACACCGGCGAAGCGGTTAGCGCTGGCACCTGAACTGGAAACTACGCTGTGGCAAACCATGCTAAGCGACGATAACAGCAGCAGGAAGAAACTGATTTTTTTGGCTTTTGCCGATATTGCCCTGTCACCTGGGCAGGTTCAAAAAGTTTATGACATCTGGGCAGAATCGCTGCAGATCGACCAGCTCATCCTGTCCGAAAACGACAACATCAATTTATCACAGACACTGGCGATAAAGCTGCCGGAAAGCTCCAGCACCATAGTCTCGGCACAAATCAAACGAACTGAAAACCCCGACAGCCAGCGCAGAATGCATTTTATCTCGGCTTCATTGGCAGCCGACCAGAGCGAGCGCGACACCTTTTTTTCCTCTTTGGCGCAAGAGAAAAACAGGGAAGTTGAATCATGGGTACTGGATGCGCTGAAAAACCTTCATCACCCGCTGCGCCGCAGCACTTCAGAACGTTACATTCTGCCAAGCCTTGCGTTGCTGCAGGAGATACAGGTCACCGGTGATATTTTTTTTCCAGCGCTCTGGTTAAATGCCACGCTGGTTAACTATAATTCCTCATCTGCAGTAAACACAGTGACCGCATTTCTGGCCGCGCGTCCCGGCTACGATGAACAACTACGTATGAAAATTCTGCAATCTGCTGATATGGCGATCCGCGCCAACTCGATCGTTGCCCGCGCACTACCCGAATAAACCTCCATCCGGCTGAGTGTACTTAATGGCGCATTAATAAATCGGGAGCAGGTAGTCCCTGGTCATATCTTCGGCGACCGCCCAAAGTTCGCTGGCCATCTGCTCATCAAACATATGGTGGTCACCGCTAATTTGCACCGGGTTACAGTCTTCAAAATAGGCGCCTGAGACACCCTCCAGGGCTGCATTAGTGGCCACATACACCTGTGTGGCGGCACCCTCTTGCGGTGTTTTTGCAATAAGACCTGCCAATAAATTAAAGGGGGCTCGCAACCATACGGGAGCGGTGTGCAGGATATTGGTTTTCACCAGCCCGGGGTGTACGACATTCGATGTGACCCCGGTGCCCTGCAACAGTTTGGCCAGTTCCAGGGAAAATAAAGCATTAGCCAATTTAGAGCGACCATAGGCTTCAATCGCGTCAAATTCACCCTCACCGCGAAGATTATCAAATTCTATTCCCGCTGACGGAGCCCGCTTGTAACCGGACTGACTACCTACATGTACCACCCGTCCTGAGCCGTTCGCCAGCATGCCCGGCAGCAAGTGGTTAACCAGCACAAAATGTCCGAGAAAATTTATCACGAAATTTTTCTCAATGCCGTCGATCAACTGGAGGTCTCCAAAGGTATTGACACCGGCATTGCAGATCACCATATCCAGCGAGAGGCCCATCATCTGTACAGCAGCGGCGCACATCGCCACCGATTGAAAATCAGACAATTCCAGCACCAGCGGGGTGGTCGATCCCTCTACGCTGGCGCAGGCTTTCACTGCCTTCTCCAGTGTGCGCCCGGTGCCGATAACATGCGCACCGCGCAAGGCCAGCACACGCATGGTCTCGTAGCCCAGACCGGAGTTACAACCGGTCACCAGCGCTGTTTGGCCACTCAAGTCCATGCCACGGGTAACCTCCTCTGCCGTCGACTTGGCATCATATGGCCCCATGGGGAATCGCCTGTCTGCACTCAAAACGAGATCACCACCATCACAGGCGACAATACCCGGCACAGCCGCCGCCGCGACCGTCAGTTGCAGTAAATGCCTGCGTTGTATATCCATAAATCGTCCTCAGCGTTAGTTGCGCTATTACTCAATACCTGAGCTGATGATCACATCAATCGGCGTTTGTATCAGACACCTCTTGGGCAACAAAAATAATATCCCCGGTGCTAAAACCAGAGCTCTGCGCAGCCACCATAAACCGTTGCAACAAATCATCACTGACCGTTGGTGTCCTTGATAAGAACCATAGGTAGTCCTTGCTGTAACTGGTGACAAAGGCGTATTGATAGTCCGTTTTATCCAGATCAAATATCACATACGAACCATAAAACGGCCCAAAAAATGACACCTTTAGATGTCCTGTACTGTCATCGCCTACAAAATAAGCTTTTCCCTGCGCAACATTCCACTCCTGCTCCTCCTGCGAAAAACCTCTATTGAGTACTCTGACACCGCCGTCTTCAGCGATAGAATAATCGGCAGTTACCCGGGAAAGCCCGCGCTCAAAGGAATGATCTAGCCTGGCAATTTCATACCAGGTACCCAGATATCGATCCAGCTGAAAGTCATCTACAGGTTTTATCCCCTGTGGTGTGCCGCTACAACCGAGCTGCGCCAAGCTCACTATTATCGCCACGATCAACCAGCGTAGCGAACCCTCCGGCCTATTCATAACATCATGTTCCACGTCTGGCCCCATATTCATGCTGTGAAAGCGCGGGAGACTCCAACCACACTCGCCAATCCGCATCGAGCTGTTGCAAGCCACCAATGTAGGCAGTGTCCAGCAGTGCCGCTGTAGAATAGGATTGGCACCTGTGGGCCGCTGCATGTCGCAGTAGCACTTCCAGAGTTTGCCTACCTTGCTCACTATTCATCAGGAAATAAATCAACGACCATGCTACCGCATAATTGCGGTGAATATTGGCGTGATCCCAGTCCGCCGCGGGCAGGTCGATAAACTCCGCCAACACTGGTAACTGCGCGCCTTTCAGCCATTGCAAATGTCTGGTATTGACGGCAACAATGCCTTTGTCGCCGGAAATCTGCAGCGTCTCCTGATACTCCGCGAGCCCCTCGGCCAGCCATAGATCTGCCGGGCCTAACTGACTAGAGGTTATCAAGTGAGATATCTCATGGACGGCGGTACGCTGGGAGCCCTGCAATTGCCTTGCATCATAACGGACTATTGCCTGGTTCGTCCGACCGGAATAAAAACCACTAACCACTGGCAAATCTGGCGCTAGTCGCTGCTTCGAATTATCAAAATCAATGGGGTCAGCAAGCAACAACAGCTGCACCTGCACCGGCCTGAGTTGCTGCTCTGCGAGCAGGTCGCGCCACAGATTATAGATTTGTCGCGCAGAGGCTTCTATCTGGCGCTCAAAATCCGCGGGCAAAGCGATCCCGACGGCTGTCATGGTGAAACTGAAACCATCACCCTGCGCAATAACCGGCTTATAAGGGGCATGCGTCGGGTGAACGTTCTGTGCTTGTGAGTCACCAGTGACTGGCGGGCACAACATACGATCGTCAGAGCTGATCACTGCCAGGGCTGGCACTGAGAGCAGGCCCAGCGTTACCGACACTAGCATTCTGGGTATGTAAAAAGACTTCAATTTGCACCCTCAAAGAGGCTCATAAATAGTTGCAAGTTGGTTTAACTAGCGCTGTGCGATGACACCATAGCAATCCAGCCGCTGGCATTGTCGACTATCTGCGTCCTTGTCGCCTGCGCAAAAAAAGGGCATATTCACCTTCGCCCTTGCCACGCCGAGGACATCTTTCTAATCACGAGGAGTTTTATATGAAACTATTACTTTCTGCGCTATCGCTGACCATTTTACTGCCCTTTGCAGCAATAGCTACCGCTCAGGACATGACCAAGCTGGTTGAGTCTGTTGATAAAGAAAAGGCCACAGAGTCTGTCGATACACAGAAGATGACTGAAGCAGTCAGCAGCGGTGACGTAGACTATAAAAAAGCCTATGACTCAGTAGACCAGGACAAGGCAAAGGATGCGGTCGACGTAGACAAGGCAACTGAAGCACTAATGGGTAAATAGCACCAAACACGGGGAGCTCATCGCCGCGGCTAGCGCAGCTCCCCGGTCATCTCTGCCGCCAGGTAGAGAAAGGCGGCGTAAGCGGCGACATTCTGATTGAGGCTATCGGGGGATATTTTGTCCAGCGTGTCATCGGCAGTGTGGTGCAAGTCAAAATAATCCAGCCCATTTTGCTTCAGGCCTACCACCGGGACTCCAGCTTCCCTCAGGTATTTGATATCGGGACCGCCGGTAGCATTATTGTTGCCAGCTGCAACCCCCAGTGGGTGCAACACATCACCAATGGCACTGGCCATGGCTATTTTTTCCTCGGCTACACCTGTATCGAAGCGCCAAATATCACCGGCGCCGAAGTCCGACTCCGTGGCGACTATATGCAAAGGCAACTCCGTCGCGTGCTGCGTGGCGTAAGCCTGGGCTCCCACCAATCCCACTTCTTCTGAGCCAAACAAAACGACACGAATCGTGCGCCTGGGTGCTCGCGGGAGTTCGTCCATTAGCAGTTTCGCTGCGGCTACAACAATACCCACTCCCGCACCATCATCAATGGCACCGGTACCCAAATCCCAGGAATCCAGATGCGCTCCCACCAGTACCACTTCGTCCGGAACCGCAGAGCCGGGGATTTCTGCGATGACATTACCTGACTCTGCAGGGGGTAATTTCTGCGCTGTAATCACCACCTTCATTACCACTGGCTTGCCGCGACTGAGCAGGCGCATTAATTGATCCGCATCCGGGGCTGACAAGGCAGCAGTTGGCACGCCCGATTCCCCCTGCTCGGTAACGCGGCGCATTTGTCCGGTGTGAGCAAAGCGATGACTGCTGGTACCCACCGATCGAATCAAGGCGGCGCTGGCCCCCAGGCGTTGCGCCTCATAGGCTGTCAGACGTCGTTTTGCCACGGCCACACCGTACCCTGCGCCATCTTTAGTACGCGCCATCGGCTCGTCTACAAATACGATTTTGCCCCGTACCTGATCCACTGGAGCACTTTGCAGGGCAGCCAGAGACGCAAAAGAGACGACTTCAGCGGTGACACCCTCAACGCCAGTACTCGCACTGCCACCCAGGGCAGTAATCGTCAAGGATTGCGGGGACGGCGCAACAATCTGCGCACTCTCGCTACCTCTTACCCACACCGGCACCTGGAAGCTTTCAACACGCACATTATGAAAACCCAGCGCATTCAATTTTGCCACGGCCCATTGTCGCGCCCTGCCCTCAGCCTC
>JBALVO010000002.1:9802-27573 GCA_036961445.1 Halioglobus sp. | reverse complement strand
AACCCAGCGCATTCAATTTTGCCACGGCCCATTGTCGCGCCCTGCCCTCAGCCTCAGTGCCCGCAAGCCTGGGGCCAACTTCCGTGGTCAGGGATTCTACAATTGCATATGCCGCATTAGCGCGACGCGCCTCCTGCATCAGTTTTTGTGCAGTGCTGAGCATAGCGGGCGTTAGATTGGGAGAGGCATCGCCCGCCGCCGCCGCAGCAGCAGCAACACCCCACAGGAGGCTAAGCCCCAATAGCAGAACAGATTTCATTGGCTAGACCCCAGATCAAAGCAGTGATGTTAGCCGCCAGGCATCAGCGAGGCAATGTATAGACCAGTAAAAGACCGCTAGAACCACGACATGTACACAAATTGTACGTATGTACCTATACTGTGCCGACATCTGACCACACAGGAACCAACCATGGCGCGCCGCCCCGAAGAAAAATGGCCCTTCCGCTGGGACCTCCTTTTGCGCTATCGCTTTATAGAAACTATCGCGCTCTGGGAAGGCCGCCTTACCACACGGCACCTGTGCGATACGTTCGGCATTGGGCGACAGCAAGCCAGTAAAGATATTAACAATTACATTCGCGAGGTTGGGCCGGGGAATCTCGAGTACGATAAGTTTCTCAAAGGCTACAAACCCACCGGGGACTTTCAACCGCAGCTAACCCTGGGGCTGGCGGACGAGTATCTACACCTGATGGCGCGCAACAACGAGTTGATGAACGTATTTGAGTCACTGTCATTGAACATGGCCAATGTAGAGGTGTTATCACTGCCGGTGCGCGACGTAAAACCGGAAGTACTGCGCCCCATTATGCAAGCCGCCCGGCAGCAGAAGCGACTGGATGTAGACTATGTCTCTATCAATAACCCGGATCGGGAGGGGCGCATCATCGTACCCCATACACTGGTCTATACCGGTTTGCGCTGGCATGTGCGGGCGTGGTGTGAAAAAAATCAGGAGTACCGGGACTTTGTCCTTAGCCGATTCCGTGATATCCCGGAAATAATGGATGACTCAGAACACGGAATAATCGGCGATACGCAGTGGAACACCATCATTATGATACGTATTGTCCCCGACCCGAGGCTGAGTCAGGAACAGCAGGACGTTGTTGAGGTCGACTATGGTATGGAAAATGGCGCGCTGGAAGTCACCACCCGTGGCAAATTGATACCCTATGCCTTGAAGTCACTGCATGTGGACCCCAATGAACAGCTGGATGATCCAATGGCACAGCAAATTATCGTTGAAAACAGGAAGGAACTTGAACCATGGTTATTTGGGTAAGGCATTATGACTAATCACAATGAATTTGAAGACGCCTTTTCTGAACAGGGCTTTTGGAGCAAACTCAAGCACTACGCTCGATCGGCGGGTAAGGAGGTCGTGGAGAAAGCCTTATTGCTCTATTACGCCGCACAGGAAGAAAAGGCGCCTGCCTGGGCCAAGGCAACCATAGCAGCAGCCCTGGGCTACTTTATTGTGCCACTGGACGCCATCGCTGACCTCACTCCTGCTGTTGGCTATGCCGACGACCTGGGCGTACTCGCCCTGGCTATCGCGGCAGTAGCCACCTATATAAACGACGATGTACGCGATAAAACAGCCAGTAAAATACAAGACTGGTTTGGTGGGGATTCATCCGTCCTGAACGCTGCCGATAACAACCCCCCTGAGGAATAGGCCAATACGGATTATTAAATCCGGCGATAGGCAAAGGGTATCTCCATGGCAACAAAAGCAGAAATAGGTCAGTTTATGAGCACCGACTTTTCCCAGTGCCACAGTACCGTGGAAGAAATCGGCAACCGTTGTGCCACGGTACGGCATAGCATAGGTCCCGAGGAGCTCAGGCCCGGTGGCACCTACTCAGTTCCACCGACAAGATGAGCCCGAAATTCTGGCAGGGATTCTGGCGCCTGGCAGACCCGAAGGTCTCACTGGCGTCTTTCGCTGGAATTATTCTCGCAAGCTGTGTTGCTGCAGCTGATGTAGGTTTAAGTTGGACCTGGCTGGCGCTGACCACGCTGGGCATATTCTGCGTGGAGGTGGCCAAGAATGCCTCTGGTGAGGTGGTTGACTACGATAGCGGAACTGACCTTGCCGTGACGATAACAAATCGCAGTCCATTCTCCGGCGGCAAGCGTGTACTGGTCGACGGCTTACTGAGTCGCAGGCAAACCTGGGCACTCTCGGCAACGTTCTTCCTGGCGGCGATTACTATTGGCTTGGTGATAGTGGTTTTTCGGGATTCGCGGGTGCTTTCCCTGGGCATTCTGGGTATAGGCCTGGCCTGGTACTACCACGGTGGCAGTGTCCGTTTGTCCTATCGCGGCCTGGGCGAAATTGCGGTAGCCCTGGCATATGGCCCTCTGGTGGTATGTGGCACCTACTTTGTGCAGGCGGGTCACCTTAGCGCTCCAGTGATACACGCCGCCATGGCACTGGGGCTGCTGGTCGCCGCATTTTTATGGATCAACGAATTTCCGGATTATCTGGCAGACAAGGCAGCGGGCAAAAACAACCTGGTGGTGCGCCTGGGACTAGAGCGAGCTGCCCTGGGGTATGTCATATTACTGGCCACCGGATACCTGTGGTTGATATTTACCGCGATAAATTATGCCTGGGCGAAGGGACTGTTGTGGGGGTTACTGGGTGTATTACCTGCGGGCTTCTCCGCCTGGCGCTTACTGGACAGCCCCGGAGATACCCAGCGCGTGATACCGGCTCAAATGGCCAGTCTTGCCAGTTTTTTACTCATGGCTACAGGAGCCGGCGTGGGTTACCTGCTGAGTCATTAACTGGATTCACGACGAAACCACACCAGTGGAATTTTGCGCTCTACCTGTTCCAGGTATTCTCCCTGGTGTTTATTAATTTCTACGATCTTTGGCCACAACGCAGCCCGGTCCTCCTCCGGCACATCCTCGGCAATCGCCTTATAGCGCTCCTTGCCCAGTTGCACAGTAACCTGAGGGTGAGCCTTCATATTCAAATACCAGGCGGGGTGTTTTTCCTGACCACTGTTGGATGCCGAAACAACAACCGAGTCTTTATACGGATAACAGGCGATAGGCACGGTGCGCAGCTTACCGGTCTTGCGCCCAACCGTATCGACCAGAACCACCTTGATCCACCCCATGCGGGCGCCAAAACGACCACCCGAAAGTTTGTATACCGCTTTATGCGCCTTGCCAAAATATTTCCAGTTAAACATTGCTAAGACCGTTGCCATGAATACTCTGGCGCAATTATGTTGTCCAAGCGGGCAATTGACTAGACCTGCCGCGCAATATCGGCGTGCAGACCTTCTATTGGTCCAACTTATCAGCCATATTACTAACCTTGGAATCCATACTATAGCGAGAGCAAGAGCATGTTGCTGGCACTGACCGATGAACAACAGATGATACAGGACACCGCACGACAGTTTGCCGATAGCGAGCTTACCCCTAACGCCGCCACATTGGATGAACACGAGGGTCGCGATGTCCTGCTTGCCAATCTGAAAAAGCTCGCCGAGCTGGGTTTTATGGGGCTCAACATCCAGGACCAGTATGGTGGCACGGACGCCGGGGTAATCGCCTTCAGCGCTGCCATTACTGAACTGGCCCGTGGCTGTGCATCCACTGCGGTGACTGTTTCAGTAACCAATATGGTCGCTGAAGTCATTCAGGCTATAGGCGATGAACAACAAAAAAGCACCTATTTGCCACGTATTTGCAGCGGCGAATATTCCGCTGCCGGATTTTGCCTGACCGAAACCGGTGCCGGCTCCGATCCGGCTGCCATGCGCACCCGTGCAGTACGCGATGGTGACGAGTGGGTGCTCAACGGTAGCAAGCTTTACATCAGTAGCGCGGAATACGCTGGCTGCTTCGTCACCTGGGCCGTCACCGATCCCGACGCGCCCAAGGGCAAAGGCATTTCCTGCTTTATCGTCGACAATGGTCTTACGGGTATAGATATCGGCAAGGCGGAAGACAAGATGGGCCAGCGCGGCTCCGCCACCAATGCAGTGACGTTTACCGATTGCCGCATACCGGCATCAGCCCTGATGGGTCAGGAAGGCCAGGGCTTCAAAGTGGCCGTGGGTGAGCTTGCCGGCGGACGTATCGGGGTCGGTTCCATCGCGCTGGGTATCGGCCTGGCCGCACTGGACTATGCCAGGGCTTATCTTGGTGAACGCGAACAGTTTGGCTCAAAAATAGGAAATTTTCAGGGCTTGCAGTGGATGCTTGCTGATCGCTATACCGAAATGGAAGCCGCGCGCCTGCTATTGATGCAAGCCGCCTGGAACAAGGAACAGCGCCTGGATTTCGGAACATCCGCGGCAATGGCCAAGGTGTTCGCCAGCGAAAAAGCGAACGATGCCTGCTATAGCGCACTGCAGATGATGGGTGGCGCGGGCTACATACGTGAGTATCCACTGGAGCGCCTGGCTCGCGATGTACGCGTAACCACTATTTACGAAGGCACCAGTGAAATCCAGCGGGTAATCATCGCCCGGGATTTATTAAAGAACGTATTGTAGCGAACATCCCGCTGCGGACTATACTCTGGTAGCTAACCAGTATTTAATTGGTATCGTTTCGAGGCGGGAAAACTCTATGGATACATCCGATCACAGCATGCAGGCGCTATTCGCGCAGCTCGGCTTAGCCAACACTGACACGGCAATAGATAATTTCATCCATAATAACCATCTACCTGCGGAGATTCCCCTGGAGCGCGCCGCATTTTGGAGTGCAGGTCAGGCGCAATTCATCCACGAGGCCATCGCCGAGGACGCAGATTGGGCCGAGGTCGTCGATCACCTGGATGCCCAACTACGTCATTAAGCTGGCGTTCAGGATTTAAATTTTTCCAATACGTCGATGGGCACCGGAAAAACCAGCGTGGAACTTTTATCGCCGGCGATTTCGACCAGAGTCTGCAGATAACGTAACTGTATCGCCTGATCCTGGCTGGACAGTATTTTGGCCGCCTCGGCCAGTTTTTCCGCCGCTTCGGCTTCACCCAGCGCGTGGATTACCTTGGCGCGCCGTTCGCGTTCAGCTTCAGCCTGTTTGGCCAGTGCTCTAACCATGGTTTCATTCAGGTCAACGTGTTTGATTTCCACGTTGGCCACCTTGATGCCCCAGGCAGAGGTCTGTTTGTCTAGAATGCTCTGCACATCGGCGTTGAGCTGCTCTCTTTCGGCCAACATATCGTCCAACTCATGCTGGCCAAGCACCGAGCGCAATGTCGTTTGCGACAATTGGCTGGTGGCTTCCAAAAAGTTTTCCACCTGTATAATGGCGCGCTCAGGATCTATTACGCGAAAATAAATTACGGCATTTACCTGCACGGAAACATTATCCCGGGAGATAACATCCTGCGTCGGTACGTCCATAACCACAGTGCGTAAATCTACCCGGACCATCTGCTGTAAAACAGGGATGATGATAACCAGTCCGGGGCCCTTTACCTTGTAAAAACGCCCCAGCATAAACACCACACCGCGATCGTATTCACGCAGCACGCGAAACATGGAGAACGCCAGGGCGATCACCAGAAACAGGATTACGCCTGCGAAATATTGCACGTCAAACATTATGTGTTACCTCCATTGTTTTTGCTCACCTGCAGGATTAAACCGTCGATAGCATTCACTGTCACAGCATCATCGGGCGCCAGTGGTTCCTCGCAGGACGCTTCCCACAGCTCACCATCAAGTCGTATCCAGGCGATATCACCGACAATAGACTCGACTACCGCCGCAGCACCGAATAAATGATCCAGACCGGTAACGACCTGCTGACGCCTGGCCCGCAATAGCAGGCCCATGGCAAACACCAGGATGCCCGCGCTAAACACCGTGAAGGCAAGAATCATTGGCATGGCGATCTGGTAACCTGGCAGATCTGTATCCATCAGCATGATAGATCCGACAATGAAAGCGACAATACCACCCAGCCCAAGTATGCCAAAACTGGGGGCAAAAGCTTCCGCTGTCATTAAGCCGATGCCCAGTATAATCAGGCCCAGACCGGCGTAACTAATGGGCAGCACCTGAAACGCATACAGCGCCATTAGCAGGCATACCGCACCCACCACGCCGGGCACGCCAAAGCCGGGATTGTAAAATTCAATAATCAGGCCATAGATACCCACCAGCATAAGCACATAAGCAATATTGGGGTCAGTGATAACTGCCAGGAATTCGCTGCGCCAGTCCACTCGATGGTGATAGACGGCCAGGTCCGCGCTTTGCAATACCCGGTCCACATTGGCCACCTGAAGCTCCTTGAGATGAGCTTGTGCCAGCAAATCCTGCACCGACGTGGCCATTATGTCGATTACACCCTTTGCCAGCGCGTCTTCTGCTGAAAGGCTGACGCCGCGGCGCACGGCCTGCTCCGCCCACTGGGCATTGCGCCCACGCAATTGGGCCAGGCTCTGGATATAGGCCACGGCATCGTTAACGATTTTGCGCTCCATTGCAGTGCCAGGCTGAGGGGTGTCAGTTTCCGCCGCGTCGCCCTCCCCGTCATCCGCTTTTGATTGACCTTTCTCATCCGGTAATTGTGGCAGACCCGGTGCGCCTATCTGCACTGGCGTGGCCGCCCCAAGATTGGTCCCCGGTGCCATGGCTGCCAAGTGCACGGCATACAACAGGTAGGTTCCTGCACTCGCCGCGCGGGCACCACTGGGGGAAACATAACCGATGACGGGAATCTGCGAAGCCAGGATGGCCTTTATCATTTCACGCATGGAACTATCCAGACCACCTGGTGTGTCTATGCGTAAAACGACCACTTCAGCTCCCTCTTGCTGCGCCAGCGCCAGGCCGCGCACCATATGGTCGGCAGTAGCTGGCCCGATCGCGCCCTCGACATCAATCAGCCACGCATCCGCGCGAACATTGAGCGAGAACAAAGCCAACACACACATAAGCGGCAGGCTGCGGACTAATGTACTGTATAGCATCTTGTCTCCACCTCATTAAAAGACAGTATAGATCACGCTAACGCGCCCGGGGCGACGATGCCATGCGCTACATCAAGAGAAATGCGGCAGGGTGCGGTACCTCATTCATCACAAAATCTTTTGAGTCACACTGCTTGCGGGTCGTTGGAGCACCCGCCCAGGTCCGCTAGCCTGTGGATTGGGGTAATATACCAACTATCCCTTTTTCAACCACTGCAGACAGGATTAACCAATACGTGAACACCCTCACTACTCTTGCACAGTATCTGCAACCCAGCCAGACCATCGATTGCGATCACCAGGAAATAATAAAACTGGTGAACTCCCTGGTAGACCCAAACCAGGATGATGTCAAAAATGCCATCACGCTGTATTACTGGGCCAGGGACCAAATTCGTTACAATCCTTATACCCTCGGCACGACTGTCGAAGCCTACCTGGCGAGCTCTACACTAAAGGCTGGGGAAGCCTGGTGCGTACCCAAAGCAATATTCCTGGCTGCTCTGTGCCGGGCTGCCGGCATACCCGCCAGATTGGGCTTCGCCGATGTGCGCAACCACCTTTCCACTGAGCGCTTGCGCGCCTCAATGCAAACCGATGTATTTTATTTTCACGGCTATACATCAATCTACCTGAACGAGCGCTGGGTTAAAGCGACCCCGGCATTTAATGTGCAACTGTGTGAAAAGTTTGGCCTGCACCCGCTTGAGTTTAACGGCACCCAGGACAGCCTCTATCATGAGTTCGATGTCGCCGGTAACAAGCACATGGAATATATCAACGACCGGGGGGAGCATCTGGATTTGCCCTTTGCAGAAATGTCTGCAGTGTTCAGGACCCACTACCCCAACCTGTTTTCTGAAACGGCAAACGCTGACTGGGAGCGTGAGGTAAACCGTGAGGTGGGCTTATCCTGACTCTACAGATAACACCACACGCCGGCGAGCAAGCGCGAGAAAAATCACAGTGGAGATGCCGGTAGCGGCAAAGATCATGCACATGACCATGATTTGGTAACGCGCGGCGATTAATGGCGACACACCCGATAGTATCTGGCCGGTCATCATACCCGGCAGTGACACCAGGCCCACAGCAAACAGCGAATTGATCACCGGAATCAACGCTGCCTGATAGGCCGTTAACCTGGCCTGCTCCCAAGCAACACCGTGGCCCAGTTCAGCGTACAAACGTTCCGCGGCGAGACTGACCGCCGTCATGGCATTGGCAAAGACCATGCCTGCCAGCGGAATCATATAGCGCGGCAAATACCACGGATCCATTTGCAGCACGACCTGAGTGATTAATGCCAGCGTTAGCCCACCACCGACGGTAATGGACACCAACGAGGCGCCCAGTAGAGGCCAGCGATGCTCCTTTACCGTGCCCATGGCAATCCAACTGGATGCGAGCAGCATTATGGCCATTACCAACAGGATCAACAGGCCACTGTGCGCCGCAAAAATCCAGGCCAGCACATAGCCAATTAACAATAACTGCACCAGCATACGACTCAGTGCATAGATGGCGTGGCCGGTGCCCAGGGACCAGCGCAGTAACACCATCAGGGTAATCACCACCGGAACAAAGGCCAGTGCCAACTGGGTCAGGCTTAAGGTGATAACCGGGTTTTCCATGTCATACCTGGATTTCGTCGGGGATTGCGCGATGCTACAGGCTACGGGGTGCGCGGCCTATAGTCCAATCTACAAAACCGTCACTGGCAGGGCATTCCAGTCGCCGACTCATCCTATAAAATACATTATATATATACTTTAACTATCTGTTTTATATAAACTATATTAGCTCTTTATACCCAGCGTAGCTATCGTACTCCCCGCCAGCGTTACCCACAGTAATTCCTGTAGAAAACTGGCCAACAGGACCATAGCAACAGTAACCGCAGTGATGCGGATCACACGCACTGCCACCCCGGGGCGCACGCTACGACGCTGACCGCCCCGTCGGCGCAACAATTGTTGGGTGATTCGGTACTCGAGTGATTGGGCTGTGGTCATGACGTAACTCCCTGTTTTAATTATTTACGTCGTCATGATCTCCCTGGATTGCTGTAAACACCATCTGTCCACTTTTCGACCGGATTGAAAAAGCGACAGGTGACATCACTACCAGCGCTGCCCCGGGGAACACCTTGCAGAGAAACGCCAGCTAGCGCGTGGACTGCCTATTACGGCTTACTCAATACAAGGCCACTGATTAACCAGAGCGCGAAATATCGCGTCTATCGGCTGTTCTGAGCCATACTGGGGATTGGCATTCATATACTCGACAAATACTGTGACCGCCTGTGTTCGAGTTGCTTCCGGGGGACTACAGACTAGATCCGGGTGTGCTGGCGATGCGGCAATCGCATCATCATAATGCGTCGCCCCTTCAAAAAAACCATAACAAAATGCAATGGCCAAAGTGTAATCTGCGTGGCTGGCCTGCAGTGTGCAAACATCAACCAGGTCACTCGCTGTGTGAAGCTTGAAATCTTCAATTGAATAACCCTTTCCGCTATCACTGGCCGCGCTGTGGCTAGCCGATGCCTGCAAAACGATACAAAAGACAACGGACATCCAAATTACCAAAACCTTGCTGTATTTCATTAATTTTACTCCTGCTTCAATAACGACTTTGTGAACCCTCAGTCTCAAGCTCTATTCGCTCATTTTGCTGACGTAGTCGTTGATTCTCTGCTTCAAGTCTTAACCTTTCATTTTCCATACGCAGCCGGTCGGTTTCGGACTGCGCTTCATTCGTTTTCTCGTGCTGATCAACCAGGTAACCGCCTGCCGCGCCAACGGCCGCGCCGATCAGCGCACCTTCTCTATTGCCTCCGATCAATGCCCCCCCTAACGCGCCGATCGCCGCGCCAGTTCCAGTGCGCTGCTGTGTTTCATTCATTGTGCAGGCGCCCAGAGCTAGCATCAGTACGGCAATATTCGCTACGGTTAAAGAACGTGAGGCTACACCAGTTATGGGTTTTTTTGAGATTGCCATCATGGGCATATTTTTTACTCCTATTTCTTCTGCGAAATGTACATAACGAAGAATGCGGCAATTGTATAATAGCGCTGTGGCTTTACCAATGAATCCCTCTGACCGCTTTGAGCCCAGCTTGATCAAAAAAATGCAGTTCAGAAAGACGCTCCCGAGCGGCTCCCTTTAAGCAAATCACGCAACCAATCCAGGGGCGTTGCATTCTTATAGTCAGCGAACTCTCCGGCATCCAGGAAGATGCCATGATCCCTGCACACCTCATACCAGATATGCACTTGTTTCCAGTCTGAGGAATTTTCCATGGTTCTGTCACAGCGCGGGCAGTTGATGGTACCACTGTTGTCGTATTTACGACCTTCATAGGGATTACCGGTGTCGAGTATTTCACTACCGGGTGTGCGTTTTAGTTCCTGTAACTCGTTGTCGTCAAACCACAAACCCTCACAGTGGGTGCAACGATCGATGATGATACCTTCATGAGTAACCTCTTTCATACCATGACGACACTTGGGGCACTGCAAGCTATGAACTGCTGAATCGTAATCCATATAAATTCACCTGATAGATACAATGACAAACTTGCTCGGGCCTAATCATATAGCCGATGAAAGCGCACTGCTCGCTTTTTTATCAAATAAAAGGATTGCAGAATAACTGTGTTGAAACGGCCTTAACCGATCAACACAGGCAACCGCGCGTCGACCAGTAACCGCGCAGTACAGGTTCAAGGGATGCTAGTCTTCAACCTCTATTTTTCCCTGATCCAACCTGGAGACGCCGTCGTAGACCCCATCTTGCACAGAAACAATACTACCTGGCGAAATCAGGCCAAAGAACGCTGCGCTTCCAATTAACACATCGTTCTCGTCACGGATCTCCCGGGCTGTCGATGTGTCAACGACTACCCCCAATATCTCAAACGTAGGTGACTGGATATTGGCTACTGGCCCGCGAAGACGGGTATCACTCGCATCGCTTTCGCCCCTGTTGCGCACCTCTTCTGCGATGACATTTCCAGCAGTGTCCACATAGCCACGAACCTCCACCTGAGCGTCTTCACTGCTGTCAAAGACACCATCTTCATCATCGGTGACCGGGGTTTCGAACACTGTGATACCCAGCAGTCTAAAGCTATCACCAGCTGCGGCTGCCAAGGGTGCCTGCCAGGGGGCCTCAATCCTTACCCGGCTCTCCTTGAATTTTATTTCCCGGGCCAAAAGTTCACTTGATTCTGTATTCAGGGTGCCTTCGACCTCCAATCTCACCCCGACAACAAGGTCATCCTGATTCCCTCCACGGAACTCTGTACTTGCCAGCAATTGCACAACCTGACCGTCGATGACAAAGCTCTGCGGCGACGTGATAGTACTGATAACGCCTTCTACCTCTGCGGGCAGCTTGAAACTAATGGGATTGTCCGGTGTGCTGATGCCCGGGGACTGGCATTCAATACTCGTAGCGGTTGAAAGCACTGATCCAGGGGTATACAAACTGTCCTGGTTCGCCTTAACCTCTACCCGATCGCCTTTTGGTATACCACCGGCACAATCCTGCGCAGTCAGCCCATTAACCAATATTTTCTGGTCACTGATAAAAAAATGGGAGCCAATTACCGAGCCTGATACCGGTCCGGTAATTTTCCATTCCGGAATGCCGTTCGTCTTGAACTCTAAGCGCGTGGCAAGAATCTCCGCGTTTACCCCGCGGTGGCCTGCCACTTCAACGATGTCATTAACCTTGAGGTTAGAAAATTGCCCACCTGGCAGATTATCAAGCACCGTAGTTCCAGTAATCACGACTGTCTGTCCGAGAACCTTGACAGGATCGAGTAATGTAATTGGTCCTTTTACCAGATTGTCTGCCGCAATTGAAACCGCCAAGCCTTTGCCTAATGCAGCATTTGCATCATCTCCGGCCTGGAATTGCACGACCATTCCACGCTTTAGTTGTGATTCATCTACACCATTGTCATCAATTTTAATTATAGTATTGTCATCCAGAGAAAGCGTCGTCGTAGCGTTTATAATGACACTGCCAAAGCCCGTTATCGTGCCAGAACCTACACCACCCACCTCGGGCTGATCCGTTGTCCAGAACTTTGGCTCGAGGAAGAACACCTGGTCTGATGCCAACAATGCCAACAATCCGTCATTACCCTCAAAGCCTGAGGTAAACAAGTGGCAATCATTCTGACTGCCACCACACAAGCCCCGGGGGAATTGTCGCCAACGGAACGAATAGCCAGCATCAGGCACGCCAATAAACGTCTCATCAAACAGCAGGTCGGTCACTTCGATCATACAGACTTCACCGGCGAAGCATTCGTACTTACCAGATTGAGTCGCCACATGTCCCCCTTCCGGTACCGAGATCTGAATCTTGCAACCAGCGACTAACAACAATACTGCCATCGAAATTGCGCGGAAAAACATCGGGCTACCTCCTAAGCGACCTCTGCCGCAAGCACTGCCGGATTGCACAAGCCAGCCCACCGGCCCCCTACTGAACAATGTCGATAGGACGCCACCGGAACTCTAAAGCTCACATACGTTATATAGCGCAAGTTTAGCTCAAGCGCCATGATATGAATCAAAAGTAATAACCGGGCACAAATTACCAAGTCGGTGAATATGAATAACCTCTAAACCACTGTCTTTCCTGGTTTCAGGCATTGTATAAAGTAAATGCACCTATCGCTAGAAAGCCTATTCCCGCCAGGTAGTGCAGGTATTTTTCGTTAATATACTCGGACAATAAACTACCCGCCAAAACGCCAATAGCAGACGCCACTATCAGAGCAGCAGAGGCCGCCAGGAAGACTGTCAATTTACTAACTTCTTTGTCAGCCGCAAATAACATGGTGGCCAGCTGGGTTTTATCACCGAGTTCAGCGACAAAAACTGCAGAGAATATCATCAAAAAAATCTTCCAATCCATACTTCACTTATCCTTAGATAATTGGCAATTGATACCGAGCAATGCTATATCGAACCCATTCAGCTGTCTCTACAGATAGCTTTTTGCTATTTCCAGAACTTCATCCGTGTCATAGAGTTGGTATCCTCTGGACTTGAATAATTTCAGCTCCCGATCAGTGGGGAAAGAAAAGTACTGTCCACCCTCAGATGGAGGTTCAGTGACAACTTCCTCACCTGCTTCAAACGCGTTGATCGCCTGGATAATAAGGCCGCAACCGGCAGGATAGAGGCTCAACACATTCCACAAATAGGATTTATCGCTAGCTACGGGCGCTGCTGTGCGACTGATGACAGCGCCCGTATCGATGGTACTATCAGCTATGAAGTGCAGGGTGGTACCAAGATCACTGTCGCCATTTAACATCGCCCAGAAAGAAGCCATAACTCCCCGGTATTGCGGCAACTTCCCCGAGTGAAGATTAATCACGCCGAATTTTGGAATACTGATCAGTTCTTCACGCAGAATTCCACCGTAGCGGATAGACACGATTAAGTCCGGATCGATAGTTTTAATTCGATGGATAGCATCCGGGCTATTGATCGCGTTCTCTGCAAGAAACTGCCGCCCGATGAGCTTACCCAATCCGCCAAAGCCTAGTGGCTGCTGATCTACCGATAATCCCGACTTGGCCAGTAATGGAAAAAGTAAGTCATTGAACAGTTGCTGCTCAAAAAAACGTAGGTTACCCAGATCCCGCGGTCGCTTATTGTGACCGCCAACGCTAGAGGATAGGTAGACATAAATATCGTGTGCGGAAATCCGCGGCAATAGAAAATTAAGTGCCAGATTACTGGCAATATCTCTATTGGCAAGGATAATTATCTTCATTCAGCTGACCTCAGATTGGACATCACAGCATTGATGGCTGGCTGCCAAAAAAAGAGATTAAAAAATTCTATAGTAGTATCCAAGATCACAATAATTCCCCTTCTCACCCTACAGATATATGGGCGAATTTCCTATTTATCACCTACAATTAATTTCCCATACGGATATAGACGAGGGCTTGCAAATGAACCTATACGCCATATTACGCCGCGACGGCTTCACCGATGGTCCAACACTGGAGCAGGCTGCAGCCAGGTCTACTGTTGCCGGGGATGCAACGCCGGAAGATATTCGCTGGATCAGGTCGTATGTACTGGGCGAGGAAAGCGGCGCCGTGGGCACGGTGTGCATCTATCAGGCCAGTTCTGCCGAAGCGATACGCAAACATGCCGCAGCTGCGGACCTGCCAATATCAGAAATCATACCCATTACTGATACCGTAATAGTAAGGCCCGATCCGGAGTAACTCCTGATAGGACTGCTCTCTTACTGGTTGGATTCCCGTCGATGCCAGAGACGGCCGCGACTGCCCACATCAGCGATAATCATGACGAGCCACGATATGCGCTAAGCAGGACTTTCGAGCGCAAAATATAACGACATTTGCATGATCTGGCATAAGAAAATCTATTTTCAGATAGTCTATGCTTGGCCTGCTTGTGTCATTAGGAGAACTGGGCGAAATGCCAAAAAAGACCACAAAACTCAAAAAATCACCCGTCCATAGCTCACTTCCTGTGGCAAGTCTCTATCGCCACTGTGATCCTGGGGAGTTGGCATTTGCCAGTACTGAAGAACTACAACCCCTGGGTGAACACCTGGGTCAGGACAGAGCCGTAGATGCACTTGAGTTCGGGTTAAAGATCCCCTACGACGGCTACAATATATTTTTACTGGGTAGTACGGGTGTAGGCAAGCGCGAGCTACTGGCAAAATTATTGGACACCAAAACAGCCACGCCCCAGGGCGAAATATCTGACTGGTGCTATGTCAATAATTTTGATGCGCCAGACAAACCCAAAGCGCTTCGACTGCCCAAGGGAATAGCTCGCCAATTGCGCGACGATATGGTCCATATGGTAGAAGAACTACTGGGAGTTATGCCAGCTACGTTCCAGAGCGATGAGTATCAGGCGCGGGTGCAGGAACTGGCCGAGAAATACCAGACCCGGGAACAGGAAGCATTTGGGGCACTGGCGGAGAAGGCCACAAAACAGCAGATCGCCATGATACAAACCCCCAGTGGCTACACGCTGGCACCGATGAAGGATGGCGAAGTTGCCAAGCCCCAGGAATTCGAAACACGGCCAGAAGAAGAAAAATCGGCCTCAATGAAGCTTATCGAGGAGCTCAAGGAAGAACTCAAGGGGATAATACGACAGCTACCGAGCTGGAAAAAGGAAAGCCGTGACCTGTTCAAGGAGCTGAACAAGGAATTCAGCCTGTTGGCTATAGAACCGGTAATGAAGGAGCTTAAGGCGAGGTATAAAAAGTACACTGAGGTTCTGACCTATCTGGATGCGGTACACAGCAGCGTGATGGAAGAGGCCGAGGCATTTACACAGGTACCGCAAGATTCGGCCATACCGGACAACCTTAAAGAGCGGGTAAGGGAGTTTCCTCAATACAGCGTCAATGTGCTGGTGGACAACCAGGACTTGCCCGCCGCTCCTATTGTGCACGAGGACAACCCTAGCTTTGCCAACCTGATAGGACGGGTGGAGCACGTCGCGCAGATGGGCAACCTGGTAACTGACTTTACCCTGATCAAGCCCGGCGCCCTGCACCGTGCTAACGGGGGATACCTGGTGCTGGAGGCCGACAAGATACTCACCAGCCCCTATGCCTGGATGGCTCTCAAGCGCGCTCTCAGGTCACAGGAAATCCGCATTCAGTCGCTGGAACAGATTTTCAGTTTCGTTAGTACCGTACAATTGCAGCCCCAGTCCATACCTCTCAATGTAAAGGTGGTACTGACTGGTGATCGCTACATTTACTACATACTGCAACAGTACGATGCTGAATTTTCTACTCTGTTCAAGGTTGCAGCCGATATGTCCGAGGATGTTGCACGCTCGCCCACTAGCACAGCCATGTTCGCACGCATGGTCAAAACTCTCCTCGATAGAGATCACCTACTGCCACTGGATCGCAATGGCATGGCCAAAGTCATTGAGTACGCCGCCAGACGCATGGAGGACAGTGAAAAGCTCAGCCTGCATCAAGGGCGCTTACGCAACCTCCTTACTGAGAGCGACTTCAGAGCACGCCAGCACGGCGCTGACCTGATTACTGCCGAGCATGTAAGTAATGCGGCAGCAGCGGCGATACATCGGCTCGATCAATTTCGGGAAAAGTCCCACGAAGGTATTCTGCGAGACATCATGCTGGTCGATACGACCGGTAGCAAGGTGGGGCAAGTAAACGGCCTCGCCGTATACCTGCTGGGTGACTATGCCTTTGGCAAACCATCACGTATTACTGCCACTGCCCGCCTCGGCCCAGGCAAAGTACTGGATATCGAGCGGGAGGTGGACCTGGGCGGAAAGATACATTCCAAAGCGGTGATGATTATCAGCGCCCTGCTGGCCAATCGCTATGCGCGTGACCAGCCCCTGCCACTTGCTGCCACCCTGGTATTCGAACAATCCTACGGTGGCATCGAGGGTGACAGTGCTTCTGTAGCGGAACTGGTTGCGTTGATATCTGCGATTGGCGCCATACCGGTAAGGCAGGACCTTGCGGTAACCGGTTCCTTGAATCAACACGGCCAGGTACAGGCCATAGGCGGGGTCAACGAAAAAATTGAGGGGTTCTTTGACATCTGCAACAGCAGAGGTCTCAGTGGCAGTCATGGCGTGGTTATCCCCCAATCCAATGAAGTGCACTTGATGCTGCGGCAGGACGTTCTGGATGCGGTGGCCGCAGGTCAGTTTCATATTTATTGTGCCAATAGTATTGATCAGGCACTGGAAATTCTCACAGGATTTAGCGCCGCATCTATCGACCAATGCATACTCTCGCGGGTGGCCGACTTGCACAAAATTGCGGAAGATTTCGGGGATCGCGGGAGAAAAAAGGATGACCAGTAAGTCCATAGCGCCGCGCCGTATTCTGGTGCCTATCGACCTGTATGGTATAAATCGCGGCACGCTGGAAACGCTGGTACGCATAGCCCGGCAACTGGATCAGGGGCTGCTTGGTCTTCTTTTGGAAGATACCCGCCTGCAACAGGTTGCCGACCTCCCCTTCACCACCGAGATAACACTCAGTGGCGGCCAGGAGCGTAGCTTACTGCGCGATCATCTGGCGCAACGTCACAGTCTGGTCAGCACTGATGCCCGCCAATTACTGAATGAGCTGGCACAGCGCAGTGAGGTAGAGCTCAGTTTTGAAAACGCCAGCGGCTCACGCTGGCACTCCGCTGCGCAGCGCGATGGTGATCTGGACATATTTTTACCCGCGCGTCAGTACTGGCATGCAGCAACCCGGGGCCTGAGCAACAGAGCGGGTATTATTAAACGCCTGGGAGTAGTACTGCCAGAAGGGCAACCACACGAAAAATTAGTCAATACCGCTGCAACTCTACTGAACGCAGGCCTGGTTGGTGACATTTATGTATTGTCAAATTTGCCACCACTGCCCGAGCAGCTGCACAATCTTTACCGCCCTGGCCACCAGGTCCGTCTACAGCGCAACTTTCATTGCGACGCAGCAAGTGTAACGGCGCTGATACGACAGTCCCCATACGATTTACTGTTGCTGAGCGGAGATTGCCTGCAAGGCATTCCCGCGCATGTGCTGGAGGCTGCCCTGGATAATTCCGGCGGGCAGGTAATGATTATTAATTAGGCGGCAGAACAACAAGGCACACCCGACCTATAGATTATTCTGCACTGCAAGGCACCATGGTCTCAAAGGCTATCGCTGGAGAATGTATCGCAGGAGGCAATTTTGCCGGACTTGAAGCCTGCGCTAAACCACCTTA
>JBALVO010000002.1:0-9702 GCA_036961445.1 Halioglobus sp. | reverse complement strand
AATGTATCGCAGGAGGCAATTTTGCCGGACTTGAAGCCTGCGCTAAACCACCTTACACGCTGCGTTGACGAACCATGCGTAAAACTATCTGGCACTACCTCGCCTCCCGCCTCTCGCTGCAGTCGATCATCACCAATCGCGGTAGCTGCTTGCAGCGCCTCCTCCAGATCTCCGGAATCCAGCAACTGCCGCTCTACATTAGCAGCGTGTGCCCACAAACCGGCGAAACAGTCTGCCTGCAACTCCTGCCGCACTGACAGAGCATTAACCTGAGTGGCACTCTTGCCCCGCCCAGCCGCTTGCACCTTCTGGCTAATTCCCAACAATGTTTGTACGTGGTGCCCTACCTCATGTGCAATGACATAGGCCTGGGCAAAGTCCCCAGGTGCGCCATAACGAGCGCTTAGATCATGAAAAAATGACAGGTCGATATATACCTGTTGATCACCAGGGCAATAAAATGGACCAACAGCAGCAGTCGCGGAACCACAGGCCGAGTTAACGCGGCCTGAGAACAGTACCAGGGTGGGCTCTTGATAGGCCATATCCTGTCGCTGTAAGAGCTCATTCCAGGTATCTTCGGTATCAGCCAGTACTACCGCAACGAAATCAGCGAGTTGTTGTTCGCGCTCTGTAAACTCTTTCGCGGGTGGATTTATTCCAGCGCCTGCTCCGCCCAGAAATAATGACAGCACATCAACACCCAGCAACCGGCCCCCGAATACAACCACCACAGCGACAATGAGTACGATCCTGCCAACTTTGGTGCGCACTAAAGCGGGCAGGAAGCGCAACAAGAGCGGCGCTGCCCCAGCTGCGCTATGGGCAGGGCCATCCCCTCGCCGGTCCTGAATATTGTCACTGCGCCTACCATCTTTCCAACGCATGGCATTTTCCTGTCGATAGTGTTATTCAACCTGACTATACTCTGCAACACTGGATCAGGGCAGTCCATAGATAACAGGAAAAGAGTGACATGATTGATGGAATCCTCATCGGAGCATCAGAGACCGGCCAGGTTTTTCTGAACCCCCGCTACGCCAACCGTCATGGATTGATAGCCGGCGCAACAGGGACCGGAAAAACCGTGACCCTGCAATGCCTGGCCGAGGGATTTTCTGATTTGGGTGTTCCTGTCTTCCTGGCGGACATCAAAGGCGACATTTCCGGTATGAGCCAACCGGGTACACCCCATGCAAAAATAGACGAAAGGGTCGAAAAAATCGGCATCCAGAACTACCACCAACGAGGTTATCCGGTGGCATTTTGGGATCTTTTTGGCAAGAAAGGCACGCCGATACGATCCACTATAACGGAGATGGGGCCGCAACTGCTGTCGCGCCTGCTGGACCTCAATGAAACCCAGGAAAGTGTTATCACCCTGGTATTTGAATTTGCCGACAATGAAGGTATGTTGCTGGTAGACCTTCAGGACTTGCGCACGACGCTGGAATACCTGGGCAATAACAGCAAAGAGATGAGCGCCGGTTTCGGCGTAGCCAAAGCCTCAGTAAATGCTATTTTGCGACGTTTACTGATGCTGGAGCGTGAAGGCGGCAAGAAGTTCTTTGGTGAACCCGCACTGCAGCTGCAAGACTTCATGCAAACCAGCCGAGACGGCCGCGGCATAATCAACGTGCTGGCCGCCGACACACTGATTATGAGCCCCAGGGTATATTCCACTTTCCTGCTATGGCTGCTTTCAGAACTTTTTGAAGACCTACCGGAACTGGGCGACCCCGAACAACCAGTGATGGTGTTCTTCTTTGATGAAGCACACCTGTTGTTCCGGGATGCTCCCAAAGCCCTGCTGGAGAAAATCGAACAGGTGGTAAGGCTGATCCGCTCCAAAGGTGTGGGAATCTACTTCATCTCGCAAAGCCCCAGTGATATACCCGACAGTGTTCTTGGCCAGCTGGGAAACCGGGTACAACACGCACTGCGCGCCTACACCCCCAAAGAACAAAAAGCGGTAAAGGTGGCTGCCCAGTCATTTCGTGCTAATCCGAACGTGGATACGGTAACCGCCATTACCGAGCTTGGCGTGGGTGAAGCGCTGGCCTCCACCTTGCAGGACAAAGGAATTCCTTCTCCGGTAGAGCGTATCCTGGTGCGTCCACCCAATTCTCGTATGGGCAAAGCGACCATGGCTGAACGCCGGGCTGTCCTGGACAATGACATTAACCAAAAACGCTATAGCCAGCCTATCGATCCCCGCTCAGCTCACGAGGTTCTCCTGGAACGCACAGCGGCTAAACTCAAACAACTCGAAGAAACTGAGCTGGCAGAGCGCGCGGCCAAAGCCCAGGGTCCCAATAAGACCGCAAGACGTGGCCGTGAAAGCGCTGGCGAGGCTTTTATGAAGAGCATGGCCCGCGCCGCAGGCAGCAGCCTGGGACGCAAGTTATTCCGTGGAATTCTGGGCTCGTTACTGAAGTAATGATTCAGGCAGCAATACGGGGCAACCCTGTACAGGCTCAGATGATGTCTAATTACGGAGCGATTCGACTACCGCGTAAACGCTGCCAAATTGTTACCGCCGCAAGCACTACCGCACCTGCAATCATGCCAATGACAAGACTAGCGAGGGTGGGGGTGACCGCCGCCAGTGCGCCACCCACGGCCGTCACGGCAGCCAACTGTTGCGCCAACTGCTGAATCATTACATCCAATACGTGGATACCATGCACAAGGATACCGCCACCCACCATAAACATCGCTATGGTACCTACCACAGCCAACGCTTTCATCAGCCAAGGTGCAAATACCATCAGGCGTGCACCAAACCAGCGCTGCAGTGAGGGCCACATGCCCTGGCCACTTTTTTGCATCAGGTAGAGCCCGGCATCATCCAACTTGACGATTCCGGCAACCAGTCCGTAAACGCCTACGGTCATGATCACCGCAATCCCCGACACCACCAGCACTTGCGATGTAAATGCCATCTCCGCGACGATGCCCAGGGTAAGTACAATGATTTCGGCCGAGAGAATGAAGTCCGTGCGCACGGCGCCGTTTATCTTGCTGCGCTCATATTCAACAAGGTCAACAGCTGGGTCCGCCAAATGCTCAAGGAGATCCTCGTGCTCAGCAGCGTCTTCCGCTTTGGTATGCAAGAAGCTGTGCGCGACCTTCTCAAACCCTTCGTAACACAGGTACAAGCCACCGAGCATAAGTAACGGCGTGATCAACCAGGGTGCCACTAGAGAAATTGCCAGCGCAGCGGGCACCAGGATACATTTATTACGAAACGAACCTTTGGCCACAGCCCAGACTACAGGCAGCTCCCGGTCAGCGCGCACGCCAGTGACCTTCTCAGCATTGACAGCCAGGTCATCGCCAAGCACACCGGCAGTTTTCTTGGCTGCCACTTTGGTCATCACTGCCACGTCATCCAAAACTGCGGCGATATCATCCAACAGTAACAATAGGCTGCTGCCCGCCATACCACTTAACTCCAGTGAAAAATTGGTAGCAAAAAAGGCATGGCCCGCACCTGGATACTGGCCATACCTTATCAGTGTGTTAGTGTTGCTTAAATACTCTTAACCAAAGTGGCAAAAACAAATTTTATTACCATCAGGATCCCGGAAATAACCACCATAGAAACCATCCATACGCTGACCGGGTTCACCATCATCAGTTCCCCCCAGCTCAAGCGCCTTGGCATATAGCTTATCGACCAGTTCTTTTGATCCTGGCGCAAGTGCCACCATATTGCCGTTACCAGGAGATGGCGCTTCTTCATTGTAGGGCGTACACACTGCGAGCATTGGACCACCTGCCACTCCGATAGCTGCCAGTCGTCCCATATCCATAAGAACCGAAGCTCCAAGGTCCTCCAGCAGAGCAACGTAGAAAGCCTTGGCACTCTCTATATCTGCAGTGCCAATCGTTGTATAAGCGATCATATATTTAAACCTCATCAAAACTGCTAAAAAGCGGACTCACTCCACCACCGGGGTTGCAGAGTGTACATCACCAACCGCTGTGCGCAACCAAAGCACTAGTGCTTTAGTTTTAGCTTACGCCTGCGCCGGGCCGGCTCATTCATGCGTGATTTCGGGTAACGGGGCAATTTACCGCTCTCCAGATAACGATGAATAGATTCCTGCGAGCGAATGATTGTGCCCTTTTTTAGCGTTTTGACGTAGGTGTTAGTCTGGTTTTGGTCAAGCACCCGTGCCCTTACATTATCGTGCCATTGCTGATCCAGGGTATTTTGAATCATCTGCCTGGCGTCATCATCAAATATAGGGCACAAGACCTCTACGCGAAAGTCCAGGTTACGCGTCATCAGGTCAGCTGAGCCAATCAGGTAGCGTGGCTTACCAAGATTATAAAATACGTAAACTCGCGGGTGCTCCAAATAGCGATCAACGATACTAATCGCCTGGATATTCTCAGAGATACCTTTAACACCTGGCAATAATGAGCACATACCGCGCACAATCAGTTTGATCTCTACACCGGCCTGGCTGGCCTCATAGAGCTTCGTCACCATATCCTTGTCGACCAGGTTGTTACACTTGAGCGTCATTGACGCACGATAACCGGCCCGGGCGTTGAGGATTTCCTGCTCGATCAGCTCCAATAACCCTGACCTTGCGGTATGCGGCGATACCAACAGTAAGCGATAGTTGGGCCGACGATAGTTATACTGTAAAAAATCAAAAACGTTATACACGTCCTTACCCACATTCTGATCGTGTGTGATCAGGGTAAAGTCGGTATACAATCGCGCCGTTTTTTCGTTGAAATTGCCTGTCCCTATATGGCTATAGTAGCGCCTGGCATTGCCTTCACTGCGCTCTATCAAAAGCAGTTTACTGTGAACTTTCAACCCTGGAATACCAAAAATTACGTTAATCCCGCTCTCGGTCAAACGTTGCGCCCAGTTAATATTGGCTTCCTCATCAAAGCGTGCCGCGAGCTCCACCACCGCCAACACCCGCTTGCCGTTATGCACAGCATTCACCAGTGCATCAATAACCCGCGAGTCCTTGGCTACCCGGTAAAGGCAAATTTTAATATCTGTGACATGGGGGTCCAGTGCCGCAGTTTTTAACAGATCAATCACATAATCAAAGGGGTGGTAAGGGTAGTACAGAAAGACGTCTCTTTCCCTGATCGCATCAAAAATATTGGCCTGCTCATCCAAACGAGGGATACGGATGGGCAGCAGTGGCTTGAATTCAAGATATTTAGGGCCCACGTTAGGAAAGCCCATAAAATCCTTGGAATTGTGATAACGCCCACCCGCAATCAGACTGTCGTATTTGCCGAAACCGAAACGGGTGCATATGTAATCCAATAGTCGCTGAGGCATCTTCCCGTCATACACCATACGCACCGCATCTGCCTTGCGGCGCTGCTTAAGGCTAATCGACATTTTATCGATCAGGCTCTGGGTAATACCTGTATCCATTTCCAGCTCTGCATCCCGGGAGAACTTGAAGCAATAGGCCTTGGCTTCATCAACGGCGAGAACCCCGCGAAACATCTGCGGCAGGCAAGCACGCATAATATTGTCCAGGACAATAAAGACCTTGCCACCCTTGCCTTTCCTGCGAGGAATCTCCACAAACCGGTGCAAGTGATCGGTCGGCACTTCAACGACGGCATAGTGATAGTCACCTCCCGACTTGATATCCACCGCCAGGTAAATTGACTCATCGTTCAGTGCCGGAATGGCCTGAGTTTCTCGCAGTAGTATGGGCTCGAGCTCAGGCAAAACCGTGGTGGTGAAGTAGGTCTGCACAAATTCAGCCTGACCCGCATCGAGCTGCTTTTCATTGATCATATAGATACGGCGCTGCGCCAGCCCTTTGAGAATCTGGATATATATCCTGTCAAATTCCTTTTGCAACTCAACCACACGCCTTTGGATTGCGGCTAATAGATCCTTGGCCTGCTGCCGATTTACTCCCGCTGAGACCGAAATCAGGCGCCGAACCTCCGCCACGCGTACCCGAAAAAACTCATCAGAGTTATTCGAAAATATACCCAGATAGCGTAGGCGCTCGATAATAGGAACGGTGTCATCTGCAGCTTCTTGCAACACCCGGGCATTAAATGAAAGCCAACTCAGCTCTCGCGGTATAAAAAGATCCTGGTCAAGAAGATCCGCCAAGCGTTTCTTGATCGGGTTGGCCACAAAAACCTCCAGATTAAAATTCAAAGAAAGAAAATACGTGCGTGATCAATGCAGCGCGGCAAGACTGCACAATTTAATACACTTCGAATGATAACAGTAGCCCTCGTTGGGCGATTAATGGCAAGCGTTTAGAAGGAGGTGATCGTGGTCAAAAAAAATCCCGACATAAAGCCGGGAAAATGTAGGGATTTCCTACAGGGGATTGATCGTTGATAGCAAATACTATTGCAGCCCCGAAAAGAAGCCCGGTGATTCCCCGATACAGCAGGGGCCGGACGAGGTAGGGAACTGAATTCCTGCCTGAGTGTTTGGCTGTGTTTCAGGCCGCCATTTCGATGAAGTCGTTCGGATACGCCTCGCGTACCGCATTAAAACTGTAGTCTTCCATGCCGAGCTCTTTCAATACGGGTGTCACTTCGTCCAAGTCACTTGATTGCAAACGCTTGGAAAGTGCCGGCAGCACGCCATGACGGTTCACTAACTGCCATGTGCCGGTCGCCCTGGTGCGCTTGCCCTTGTTAAAACTCAACGCCTCTTCATAGGCGTAGATGGCGCGCAAGGCACTGAGTTCGGCGGCTGAGTCAGTTTCGTGCAGCGCCGCGCGTAAATCCACTGCGCGGCGATAGGCCTGCAGCGCGAGTTCTGGATGGCCCCTGCGCGTGGCATTTCTGGCAAATACATAACACAGCTCAGGCTCGTTAATTCTCAGGACCAGTTCGTGCATGCACTTCTCCAAAGTATTGTGGTTAGCGGATATTGCCGCGTTCGCTTAACTTGGGAAGCATAATAGGAGAGACGAGGGGCATTCTACATGGCCGGATACGCCAGAGGCATGACCATTTACGACAAACTTTACGAAGCTATCTAAAGTATAAAGATTGAGCCATATCTTTTTGTTTTATATGAAAAAAAGCCCGCCACTCATAGAATGAAAGCGGGCCAACAGCCGTGTGTTTCGGGGCAGAAACATCGGCCTGGGGACGTGCAGCACGTGCAGGGAATGCAACGTGCTGTATAAAAAATAGTCTGCTTGGGAGAAATAGCAAATTTTTGCAGCAAAAAAATGCAAAACTCAGGGTTTAATGGCCAGAACATCGGTTTTCATGTGGCGCAACACTTTCTCGGCGGTGTTGCCCAATAAGCGGGCCTTGACTCCTTTACGTCCCACGGTACCCAGTACAACAATCTGGGCGCGAACTTTTGCAGCACGACTGGTAATCACCTTTTCTACAGGCCCGCGTTTACATTGAAACGCTTTCTCCGGGATACCGTGAACGGCAGCAAGTTTTTTGATCTGCGGTTGCATGGCCTCTCTGACGTTATTTACAAAAGCGACAGGGTCCACAAGGTCCAGGTCCGATAGCAAAGTGGGGATCTCTATCGCCGTAATTATCTTCAGCTCGCTACCCAGGGCCTCAGCCAGCCCCTTGGCGATTCCCAGTACTTTGTTATTGAGTGCACGCTTGGTGGCCACGCTACTGGCCAGATCGAGAGTTACCAGCACGGGGTGTGTACGGTGCCATTTCTTTTCCGCCACCAACAAAATTGGCACAGGGCACTCTCGCAGAATCTGCCAGTCGGTGGACGTGTGCACCATAGACTCAGACCGGTTGCCGGTTTTCACCAGCCCGGTATATCGATCACCGGCACACTGCTTATTAATCCAGCCACCGATATCTTTTTCCCAAACGACCTTCAGCTTCGGCTTCTGGCCGGGGCGCCGGTACTTGTCAATATTTGCTTGTACTTCTCGCTCGCGGTCGGCGATCAGGCGCGCACGAACATCTGCCTGCTTGGCCGCACTGATTTTCAACTGTTTGAGCGGCGCGTAAATAAACGCGACGACATCCACTTCCTGCCCAAGTTTTGCGGCCAGCTCCAGGCCCCTGGGCGTGGCGCAACACTTACCTTTGATGTCGGCAACTATCAATAGTTTGCCCATAGTGAACCCCCTGATCGTGTTAACTTACCGGAGGATTATAAAGCCTCGCAGGCAACTGGGAAGTAGTCTGGATCAATTCTATTGCAATTAATCTGCTTTAAGCGGCAGGAGAAAACCTGACGCGGTAGAACATGTGTGATGCTGCCAGTGAAAAAATACGCGCCGGGGAACCTGGCTCGAAGATACCATAACCAGGCATTGCGGCTGAATTCGACTAATGTGCCAAACCGACTGGATACCAGCGCGCACCAGCCTGAGTGACCTTGCCATCCCTGTGCAAGTCTTGTAACACGCGCTCCACCATGCCCTCATGGAACATCTCGCTTGCTGAGGGTGCCCAGTCATGAAGAAAACCGGAAAGCTCTGTTGCGGTAGCCCCGCGGCGATACGAAACCCGCATCGCCATGTAGACCATGGATTTAAGCATGGCAGCGACTTTATCAGTGATTACGGTAACGGGGTTCTGCATGACACATTCTCCTAAAAGGGCTTGTGGATACAGTACAGGTCAACGATACGCTACAGCATGGCCACAAGCGACACGGGCATGGCTACAGGCGCCAGTTTTTAGTGCGCGGCACCCTGCTCCGCACTGTCGCGAAACTCAGCAGGTGCTATTCCAGTCCAGCGCTTGAACGCACGGGAAAAAGTACTGGGCTCAGAAAAACCAAGAAGATAAGAGGTCTCCACAACCGATCGGTTGGGCTGGCGCAGGTATTTGCGCGCCAACTGCAGCCGAGTGTCCTGCAGCAACTCCATAAAGCTGGTGCCCTCGTCCTTGAGTTTTCGCTGTAACGTGCGATTGCTGACATGCAGCATATCGGCGATTTGCTGCTGATTGGGCGGGCCGTCTGGTAATCTTTCGATGATTTTATCCACCACTTCGCGCGATGTAGTCTTGGCCAGAAAACTACTCAGATAGGCTTGGGTCTGATCATCATTCACGCGCGCCAGTGCCGGATCTCCGGTAATTAACGGCTGCATAATATCGCTGCGGGACCAGGTAATGCGTGTAACGTCGCTGTCAAACTCCACACGACTGGAGAGCATATATTCCCATTTCGCCGGATCTTGCGGACAGGGCCTTTCTATCTTAATCAGAACTGGTGCAAGAAACTCGCCAAGTGTGAGATTACACATACGCACCATCACGCCGACGCCATAGTCCCTGCCGGCGTGCACGAAGTTGTCAATCTCCAGATTACGCCCCAGATAAACATGGACATATTCCCCCTCTTCTACCAGCTCCAAATCCGTGGCAGTGCTCAGTAGCTTGCCAAAGCGGACCATGCGCACCAGACCATCATAAACCGTGTCGCTGGCTAACCAGGCCAGGCCCAGGCCATGCAATACCTGGGGATGCAATTGCTCTGCCGCAAATAACCCAAAGGCTTCATCCCCGGTCAACTCCACGCAACGCCCCATGAGCGTATTGAACGCCTTGTGGGACACCCGCCAGTCCGGTGCCGCCATCTTTGCCACATCAATCCCGACCTCTTCGGTTAGCTCCAGCGCATCAATTCCGCGCTGACGCAGTGCCTGAGCCACTGGCAGGATGAGCGTGGAAAGCATGGAGTGCTCTAACGAATAAGGTGCAGACATA
>JBALVO010000112.1:0-12308 GCA_036961445.1 Halioglobus sp. | reverse complement strand
CGCAAACTGTCGTCCAGTAACATCTCGCTGTCACTGACCTGGATATACAAGGGCGGGAGACCGGTGAAATCGCCGTTGATGGGTGAAACCATGGGGTCTTCCGGCGCATTGTCCCCCAGGTACATAGGGCGGGGGTTGATGGCGCGGTTTTTCGGCGCGGGGAGGGCACTGTCGCTCAGGGCATTTTTCCAGCGCGAGGGGGCTTGATCGCTCACATCCAGCAGGGGGGATAGCATATAGGCGCAGGCTGGCATGGGCAGATTTCGTTCCTTTAACGCCAGTAGTGTTGATAGCGTAAGGCCACCGCCTGCGGAATCACCCGCTATGGCGATTTTCTCCGGCGCTATACCCTGGTCTAACATCCACTCATAGGCCTGCACAGCATCGTCCAGGCAGGCTGGAAAAGGATGCTCGGGCGCCAGGCGATAATATGAAATAAGAGCCTTGGCGTTGGCGATTTTGCACAACCGGCTAACCATGGCTGTATGGATGTTGGGCATGCGAATGATATATGCCCCGCCGGGTAAATAAAGCAGTACGCGAGCAGGGTCAGTGCCCTGGGCGCTAACCCATTCGGCTTTGAATTCGGCTCCCGGGATGCTCACGGCTTCTCTGCGTGTACCCTTGGGGATGGCAATTTTGCCAACGGTACTATCGCTGAAATTGACCATCTGCCGCATACGGTCTATGGACCCAACATATTTGAACATGGGTTTCATGGTAAGACTGAGTTGCAGGTTGAGTAGCTCTGCTTGCCAACTTTGCATCAATTTTTGACCCGTAGACGGTGGTTCAGTAGATAGGGGAGTGATCAGTCGTGCAGGGCACTGGCTTGGGCAGTGAAAACCTCTGCACACAGGTCACTGATAGTATCTTTAATGGCCTCATCGTTAAACCTTGATCTTTTGTAAAAGCACAGGTGCCAAAACAGTAATTATGTGGGATTTAAAGCCCGGCCACGGCCATGCGCCGTCTTAAAAATGCTATTTGTGCGGCCAGAGGCAGGTCCTTGGGACACATATCCTCACAACCGAGTAAGGTCATACAACCAAATACCCCGGATTCGTCCCCGACCAGTTCATAGAAATCTGCGTCGGTGCGTTCATCTCTTGGGTCTAATCTGAAGCGCGTCATTTGATTGAGGCCGACTGCGCCGACGAAATCATCGCGCATTTGTGCGGTGCCGCAAGCGGCGACGCAGCAACCACACTCTATACAGCGGTCCAGTTCGTATATCTGCTCCGCCAGTTCCGGTTCCATGGTCTGCTCTACAGCGTTAATATTCGTCTGCTCAAGCCCTTGGCTGTGCACCCAGGTCTCAAGATGTTCGGACATGCCGCGCATCCATTTGCCGGTGTTGACCGACAGATCACCGATCAATTCGAAAGCGGGCAGGGGTGCCAGGGTTATGGTGTCCGGCAGGTCCTTGGTCAAGGTGCGGCACGCCAATCCAGGGCGGCCGTTGATGATCATGCCGCAGCTGCCACAGATTCCGGCCCTGCAGACGAAATCAAACTGCAGTGAGGGGTCCAGCCGCTCACGAATTTCGTTCAGCGCGATAAACAATGTCATAGTATCTGCTTCTTCCAGTTCGAAGGTTTGCAGATGCGGCGTACTGGCTGGGTCGCAGGGGTTGTGCCGCAGTATCTGGATGTGCAGGGTGCGCGTCAGGGGTATTACCGGGATCTGATTCACTGCTCATCCCCCAATCGCTGGTTGTGTTGACGCAGGTGCTCCGGCAGCATGTGTTTAAAAGGCATTAAAGCCTCTTGCCTGGCATGACGGTCCGCGTTAGTTAAATTGTCGAGCAGAGTATCGATTTGTTGTTGGCGCCGGGCGGTATCCGGGTGCTCGATATAGTCCTTAGCGCCGTAGCCGCGCCAACCCGGGGGTATCTCCATGCGCATGATATCCAAAGGCTCATAAGTGAGCGATGGCAGGTCTGCGTCAGCGCCGGGCCAGGTAGCCAGGGTCCTGCACATCCATTGTTGGTCATTGCGCTGGGGATAATCTGCGCGAAAATGCGCGCCGCGACTCTCGGTGCGCTGCAAAGCACCATAGGCTACGCACTGGGCCAGTTTTAGCATTCCCTGCAGGCGGTAGGCGGCTACCAGCTCCGGGTTGGCCCCGGCAGCACTGCTGCGCAAGCTGATATTGCCGCAGCGACGCTGTAACTCCTGCAGCGTGGCCACCGCCTCGGTCAAGCGGTCTGCGTGACGGAATATACCGACGTTGGCGGTCATGGTTTCCTGCATCTGTTTCATTAAGGCAAAAGCGTTCTCGCCGCCATTATTGTTGGCAATAGCACCAAGGCGTTGCTGTTCTCGTCTGCCAAAGTCTTCTATCAACGCGGTGGATATGCTGAGTGCGCCGTCTGCGGAGTCGCAAAAGTCCGCCATACTGTCGCCCACGATCATACCGGCGACGACGGTCTCCGCCACCGAGTTACCGCCCAGTCGATTGAAGCCGTGCATATCCCAGCACGCGGCCTCACCGGCAGCGAACAGGCCTTTCAATTGTGGACTTTGGCCGCGGTGGTCGGTGCGCACACCCCCCATGGAGTAATGTTGCGCCGGGCGCACTGGAATCAGGTCGTTGACAGGGTTTACGCCCAGGAAGTACTGGCAGATTTCTTTTACTTCACGCAGGTTGTGATTGATGTGCTCCTTGCCAAGTAGCCGAATATCCAGCCATAGGTGCTCGCCAAAGCGACTCTGTGCCGCATTACCGGCGGCAATGTGTTCCTCCATCCGCCGTGAAACGACATCGCGTGATGCCAGTTCTTTCTTTTCCGGTTCGTAGTCCGGCATAAAACGGTGTTGCTTACCATCCAGCAGCAGTCCACCGTCGCCACGGCAGCCTTCGGTGACCAGGATGCCCGCCGGGAAAATACCGGTTGGATGAAACTGTATGGCCTCCATATTGCCGAGGCTGGCGATACCGGTATCCAGAGCAATGGCTGCGCCCATGCCTTCATTGATGATGGCGTTGGTGGAGACCCGATAGATACGCCCGAAGCCGCCGGTGGCGATACACGTTGCTTTAGCCACATAGGCCAGTAGTTCCCCGGTCATCAGGTTGCGCACAATGGCGCCGTGGCAGCGCTCGCCATCGTGGATAAGAGCCAGCGCCTCCATACGCTCGTGCACAGGAATATCGGCGGCAATTGCCTGGTTGCTCATGGTGTAGAGCATGGCGTGACCGGTACCATCGGATACATAGCAAGCGCGCCATTTTTGTGTGCCGCCAAAGTTCCTCGATGTAATCAGGCCATGGGCGGCGTCGGCCTCTGCCACGGTCTTTTTCTTGCCATCTTCAGTAATCTGGCGCTCGCCGCGCTGTACGCGGTTCCAGGGCACACCCCATGCTGCCAGTTCACGTATAGCCTTGGGCGCTGTATGGGCGAACATGCGCACGACTTCCTGGTCGGCACCCCAGTCGCTGCCGCGCACGGTATCAGTGAAGTGCACATCCTCGTTGTCACCGGCGGCACCCAGGCAGTTGCCCAGGCTGGCCTGCATTCCGCCCTGGGCAGCAGCGGAATGAGAGCGTTTTGGTGGTACCAGGCTTAGCACGACAACGTCCTGGCCACGTCTTTTGGCGCCAATAGCGGCTCTGGTGCCAGCCAGGCCACCACCTATAACCAATACATCGGTGTAGATTATCTGCATGATTTATTTATCCACCTGATGGGGCGCACCGCCAGGAACGTAGCGTTCACCGGCCCGGTCGGCATGTTCCCAGCCGATTTTCATGTAAGTCACCAGTGTCACTGATCCCAGCAACAGGAAAAAGCCGATGATGCACCACATGGCAATTTTGAGGCGGGCGCGCACGCGTTTGGTGTTGGTGCCAGATAATGGCCCCCATTTCATAGCCAGGCGATAGATGCCGATCCCGGCATGCAGGTGCACCGAGATCAGTAACAGTGCATACAAAATCCAGAAACGCCCGGTCCACACCCGGTCCGAGGAGGCATAGGGGCCAATATTCTCTGGCTGTACGAACACCACATATAAATGTGCCGAGGCCAGGAAAAACATAGCAAATCCGGTAACGACCTGCAGGTACCACAGGGTAGTATCGCTGTGACGCAAGGCGCCCATATGTTGATGAAACTGATGGTATTGTCGGTAGCTGCCCGGAAATTTGCGCAGTGCGAGTATGGCGTGCAAGGCGATTAGCACGAATATGGCGGCAACCACGCCAGACACGAGTAAAGGATAGGGTTTGCCGAAGATATATTCACCTTCGAACATACGCGACACCCAGTACATGGCATCTTTGCCCAGCAATATACTGGACTCAAAAAACATATGACCCCAGATGAATATGACCAGCATCAGACCGGTCAGGCTTTGCAGCAAATCCATGCGTGCGGGCCAAAAATTGATTTTTTTCGACATCGGCAGCTCTTGTTATCCGTTATCGCCAGCAGTACCAGCGGCAATGTCACAATGCAGTCCGGCGAATCAGCGGACTGTGCACAAGGTCATCATACTAAACGAGAACGGCTCTGCCCAACTTTGTTCTAGCGCAAGAAATCGACGAATGAGGAGGTAGGTCTGGTTGCCGTGTTCGGCTATAATCGGGCCTCACGTTAAGCGACGTTCAGGATTCCGGCGCATGTCCGACAACAACCTCATCCCTACAGTCCAGGTCAGCAGTGGCGAAAAATTCGTTAATGACAAGGGCATCATTGCTATCAAGGACGGTATTAAGTCTGGTCGCAGTGCAGGAGAGCGGCTGCCCAAACCCGACTGGTTGCGGATCAAGGTGCGCGGCGGTGCCACTTATGAAAAGGTGGCTGGGATTGTGCGTGAGCACAAGCTGGCCACTGTCTGTGAGGAAGCTAAATGTCCTAATATGAGTGAGTGTTGGAGTTCGGGTACCGCCACGATTATGTTAATGGGCGATGTTTGTACTCGAGCCTGCCGTTTCTGTGCGGTTAATACCGGTAACCCCAGGGGCTGGCTGGATGTGGAGGAACCGGACAATACCGCGCGCTCGGTGGCACTGATGAACCTGAAGTACGTTGTGCTGACCTCCGTCAATCGAGATGATCTACCCGATGGCGGGTCGGGTCACTATGCCGCCTGCGTCAAGCGCGTAAAACAACAGAACCCGGAAACTGCGGTTGAGGCACTGACGCCTGATTTCCTGGGTAACCTGCAAGATGTCGAGACCGTAGTGGATTCAGGCATTGAAGTTTTTGCCCAGAATGTGGAGACCGTGCGTCGCCTCACGCACCCGGTGCGCGACCCCAGGGCATCCTATCAACAGACGCTGAATGTGTTGGCCCACGCCAAGGCACATCGCGCCAAATGCCTGACTAAGACCAGCCTGATGTTGGGACTGGGTGAGACCCGTGAAGAAATTATCGAGTGTATGGATGATTTACGCACCGCCAATGTCGATATCCTGACTTTTGGACAATACCTGCAGCCAACGGCACATCACTATCCTATTGATCGCTATGTAACCCCGGAAGAATTTGAGGAGTATCGACAGCTGGGGCTACAAAAAGGCTTTCTGGAGGTCGTATCAGGCGTGCTCGTGCGTTCCAGTTATCGCGCCGAGCAGGTACTGGCAAAAAATAACGTCGGCCTGGCCTGATAGTCCAATAGACGATTTACGCCGCCAGGGGCTCCAGGCAATAAATCAATGTCTGCTAAATTACTCCAACGCTTGAACGCTACACCCGTCAATGGTGTAGCCATGGGCAATGTCTCATTATTACGGCTGGACCTGTTGGGTGGCCTTGCCCCGGGTAACAAATCATTCAAATTGCGCGAGAATATTGTCCGGGCCAGGCGCCTGGGTGTATTTCGCCTGGTGTCTTTTGGTGGCGCCTGGTCCAATCATCTGCATGCTCTGGCGGCGGCAGGGGCAGAACACGGTTTTGAGACGGTGGGGATTGTGCGAGGGGAGGCTGCCATTGATGATTCAGCGATGCTGCGGGACGCTCGTGCCTGGGGTATGCAGGTAATCCATGTGACGCGCGGGGAATATCGCCAGCGTAATGATAGCGACTACTTGCAGCAAGTAGCCGATCAATTCGCACCGTGCCTGGTTATCCCTGAAGGCGGATCCAATTTGGAGGGAGCCATGGGTTGCATGGCGATAGCCTCATTGGTGCAAGACCTGGCACCGGTGGCACGCCGGATTGTTGTCCCGGTGGGTACTGGTACCACTCTCGCGGGGCTGGTAGCAGGTCTGGGCAGCGAATATGAAGTGATTGGTATCTCTGCGCTAAAGGGTGCCAGTGACCTGGAGCAACGGGTGCAGCAGTCGCTGCATGAATGTGCCGTTGGAGATATTGCGCGCTGGCACATTTTGCACGATTACCACTGTGGCGGTTTTGCACGCAGCAATGTGGCGTTACAGGAATTCATGCTGGAATTTGAAAAAATACATGAGGCTCCGCTGGATCCGGTATACACCGGAAAAATGCTGTTTGCTATCGCGCAGCTACAGCACAACGGAGATTGGGATGAAGCATTACCCCTACTGGCAGTTCATACCGGTGGCCTGCAGGGACGCCGGGGTTATGCGTGGTTGGCTGCGAAACCGTAACAGTTGTTGCCGCAGTGGTGCTTTATCCAGTCGGCGCGCCAAACTGGTAACTGATTTCCAGGTAAGCGCTCCTGGGCTGTCCGACAAAATATCGATACTGACCGAAGCCAAAATCCGCTCGCTCGGCATAGTCTTCGTCCAGTAGGTTGGTTACTCGCAGGTTGCCTGACCAGCGTGGCCCAAAGGCGCTGGTCACGCGTAAATTAACCAGGGAGTGTCCATTGTACTTGTGCCGGTTGTCGGGCTCCAGGTAGTACGACCCCATAGACACCCATTCCAGTTCCGCGCGGCTGTTTTGCCCGCTAAGCGCGGAAAAGTCCCAGCCTAATCTGGCGCTGCCGAAAGCCTCTGGCGCGGTGTCTATATCGTTACCCTTAATATCATCACCAGCCCCCAGTAAGTCTATGCGCTTGTCGTAGGTGTGACTGGCAAAAGTAGCATCTGCTGCCAGTGTCCAGTTCTCCAAAATACGATATTCCAGGCTGAGTTCAGTGCCGTAATGGCGAGTTTGGGCGCCGCTGACATTCTGCCGATTCGCATCCTGGAAAATGACGTCGTCTTTGTGCATGTAATAAATTGCCACATCGTACTGCAGCTTGTCCCGCAAGTTGCCACGTACGCCCAGCTCCACATTGTCGATTTTTTCGGAGTCCAGGTCTGCGGTCTGTTGGCCAGACTGCAGGCGGTACAATTCACTCGCCTGTGGCGCACGAAAACCCCTGGCCAGCCGCGCATAGCCGATATGCTCCGTACTGAAGCTATAGCTGACCCCCGCATTTATGGACGCATCACTGAAATCATCGTCCCGATCGGCCGGCCGGTAAAACCGGCAGGCACTAGCTTCCGGAGTGCAGGCATTGCCATCCTGGGTGCGGTTATCATAATCGTATTTGGTGTACTCCACGCGGGCCCCTGCGCTGATTTCCCAGGGTGACTCAAACTGCGTACGAAGTTGACTGTAAGCGGCTGCGACAGAGGCGTCTACCTGGTAGTCATAGTGCACCCCGGCCGGTTGGTTGGGGCTGAAGGGCTGCTCCTGGTTTTCTTTGAGCCAGCCGTCGGTGTATTCAAGGTCGATGCCGTTTACCCAGCGTATCGCTCCTGCATCAGTATCGATGCTGGTGCGTAAGCCGACACTGCTATGACCATTTTTTTCTACCGGCTGCCATGGTAAGAAGTGCTGTAGGAACTTCATGTCATTGTCACGCAGGTAGGGCGTAATTGTTAACGTATTGCGTTCATCCAAAGCCCGGCTGAGACTGCTGTGCAGGCGCAGTGATTGTGCATCTCTAAAGGCCTCCGGGTTGGGGTTGGTGTCCTTGAGATCATTGTCTTTGTAGCTTTTGTAGCCCTGAATGTAGCCAGAGGTTTCCTGGTTGAGATTGGTCAGGTCCAGCACGCTGCTGATATCCCATTGTTCGCCGAGGTAGTCGTACCGCAGTGTCATCTTCTGCTGGTCGTAGCCCGAATCGTCTTTATAGCCGCCGTCTGTGCTGCCGTTGATATTGAGGCTGATACCGTGAGCCCCAACCGTGTCGCTATACCGGTATTTGGCCCGGTAATAGTCATCAGGACCGGCTTCAATGGCGAGTCTGTGATCCAATTGTTCACTGGGCGAGGCGCTGAGGATATTGATTACGCCATGCATGGCGTTGGACCCATATAGCGAGGTGGCGGGTCCTTTAATCACTTCAATGCGTTGTGCCTGTTCGAAATTGGCATCGAACAACTGGTTGACGTTGCAGAACCCTGGTGCACGCAGGCTAATACCGTCTCCCGCCGTATAAAATGCACCACAACTGCCCGCGCCGGTTAACACCGGGGAGCGCAGCGAGATAAGGCTTTCCTGACCATTACCACGGCTGATCCAGGCGCCGGGAACCCGCTGCATCACTTCATTGATATGCACTGCTTCGATCAGTGCCAAATCCTTACTGTCAACGACCGACCAGGCCATTGGTAACCGCTGGGCATCCTCCGCGTAGCGGCTGGCAGTCACCAGTACCTGTTCCTCGACCCGATCCTGCGCGTGCACAGCAATGGAGCAGTGCAGTATCGGTAAGGTAGACAGTACAGCGGGAATTACGTGGCGGCGGGTGCGCATGTGTTGGGTCTCTGGTAAAAGGGTGCCGGATTGTAGCGGATTAAAGGGTGGTTCCGAAAGCGCGCTGGTTATTCGTGAGAAATGACTGCAACGCCTAGCGGCGGGCGAATTTTGAGTTATACTTGTGAGCCTCGTGTTCAGGTCATCAGGCTGGGTGCGCGAGCCAAGTATAACTATTAAATTAAGGACACAATGATGTCGTGGAAAATGTTATCGGCCCTGGTGGCCTCACTGTTGATCCTGGGTGGCTGCGTTCAGAACGATACTGTCGGGTATAAAGCACCGGAGCAAGGGGACCCTGAGTTTCTCAAGGGCAAGAATACTCGTGCTGATCAGCTTTATATGAACCCTGATGCAGGCGAGGGTGCCCGCAATTTCCGCAAGGTCTATATTGCTCCGGCCAACCTCTCCAATATTCAGATCATTAAGCCTGAGGGAGTCGCTGCCGACGATAATTGGAAAGTAACCGATATTGAAGACGGCATTTTGCAAAAAGCGATTGTCGATGAATTTTCTGCCGCATTGAGTTTCGAGTCTGCCTATAACATCGTGGATACCCGGGAACAGGCCGATATGATTGTTCACACCACCGTGGTCGCGATTCATCCTAATGCAGGGCGTGAGCAGGCCGAGGCGGGCGGTAAAACTGGCGGGGCTATCACCGCCAGTATTGCGCTGGTTAACGCCAAGACTGGAAACATCATGGTGCGCACAGTAGACACTAAATCCAGCGATAATATCTGGGCTTTTAACCAGGTGGAGAATGATGATCCCGCGGTGAACCTGATCTTCCGCTCCTGGGGCAATAGTATGCGTCGAGGATTGTTGCATTTGCAGGGACGTTCCAACGATCCACTGGCAGCGCCTTTGAACCTCAAAGAGCAGTAACAGTAGTCGACTTATTGCTAATTGGATTGCCGTCAAAGGGCCCTTAAACGGGCCCTTTTTTTGTTGTGATTGATGTCATATCGCTACTGCCTGGCGCCCGCCCTCAGCCGGCGGCAATTACATTCGCGTTAGTCGTGGCAGCGCTGGGTCCTTCCTTGTTACGAATCGCGTCGGCGATCCGAAACATAGGTATCTTGAGCATTTGCACCAGCTCTTCACTGGCGCCAGTTTGTGCCAGGGCTTTGTCCATACACAATAACCATTGGTCTCGTTCCTGGGGTCCGATATGGTAGGGCTCGTGGGGAGAGGTCATACAGACGGTGCCATACTTGTCGGCGTACAGAGGTGGCCCCCCCATCCAGCCAGTCAGGTACTCGGCAAGTTTTTCTTTCATTGGAGTCAGGTCTTTAGCGTGCATGGCGCGCAGCTTGGACACTTCCGGTAACGTGTCCATGATGTCGTAAAAGGTACTGGTAAGGCGCCGGATGCCATCCTCACCCAGAATCTGGTAGGGGGTTGGTGCTGTGTCACTCATAATATACGGTCCTTTGGCTGCAGCGGGATACAGTGAGACCGCGTATGTTAACGCTGGAGAGCCTGGATTACCTGTTTTGCGTCCTGTGTAATTGAACCGGTGAGGGCACTTGTTGGAAAAATAGGTTAAGAAGATCTACATCATTGAAAAACAATGAGCAGGGTGGGCGTGCTCCCTGTGCTTTTGACACTCACTTTGTCTCCGCAGGCAACTCCGCACATACGATCATTGCATAAGGGGGTGCCGCCCGACACATCCTCTGCTAGAATTCCGGTTTTCCAGCGCTGGCTGCGAGTGCCAGTGATTTCCCTGACTATCTATTACAAACAGGACATGTATATGAGTCTTGCTGACAAGGTATTGGCGGTTAATGATGACTTGCCGATTCGTACTGATGACCCCGTTCACAGTGGTAAGGTGCGCTCGGTTTATTGGCTTACCGTGGCCGACAGCGCTCGTTTGATTGCTGAACGCGGCTATGATGTGGCTGCAGATGCTCCGCTGGCTATTATGGTGATATCCGACCGTATATCTGCCTTTGATTGCATCTGGCATGGCGAAGGTGGTATGCGCGGTGTACCTGGTAAGGGTGCGGCATTAAACGCCATTTCTAACCACTGGTTCCGTTTGTTCCGCGAGCAGGGGTTGGCCGACAGTCATATCCTGGAAATTCCACACCCGTTTGTGTGGATTGTGCAAAAGGCCCGGCCGGTGATGATTGAAGCTATCGCCAGGCAATATATCACCGGCTCGATGTGGCGCGCCTACGAAAAAGGCGAGCGTGAGTTTTGTGGTATCGAATTACCGGATGGCCTGCAACGCGATCAAAAACTGCCGGAGTTACTGATAACCCCATCAACCAAGGGGGTGTTGCAGGATATCCCTGGTGTGCCGCCCGTAGATGATGTGAATATCACCCGCAGCGATATCGAGAGCAACTATGCCGCTTTCAACTTTCGCAGTATCGAGGATGTCAGTCACTATGAGACCCTGTTGGCGGAGGGCTTTGATGTTATTAGCGCAGCGCTGGCCAAACTCGACCAGGTATTTGTTGATACCAAGTTTGAATTTGGGTATGTCGTTGATAAAGCGGGCAATGACAAATTAATCTACATGGACGAGGTAGGTACACCTGATTCTTCGCGCATATGGGACGGTATCGCTTTACGTCAGGGTAAAGTGGTCGAAAACTCAAAAGAGGATTTTCGTCAGTTGCTACTTAAACACTTCCCGGATCCGGATATTCTGTTAAATAAGGACCGTATGCCTGAGCGCCAGGCCCTGGCGCGCGATAATGCCCTGCCAACGGAGGTATTGATGGCGGTTTCGGCGACTTATGTGGGGATAGCCGAGAAAATTATCGGTAGTAGTCTGCACTTGTCGGATAACCCCAAAGCCGAGATTATCGCTGTTTTACGTGATGAGTTTGGTCTGGTTGATTGATCGTATTGCAGTAAGCGCAGTTAGCATGTCGATTGCGCACCCCCGTGCTCGCTGACCCCTGGTTTTACGTCGCCTGTATTCCTGCGGTCTTGTTGTACGGCATTGCCAAAGGCGGCTTTGGCGGCGCTGTTGCTGTTTTGTCTGTGCCAATGATGGCGCTGATTATGCCGCCGACACAGGCGGCAGCTATCCTGTTACCGATTCTGGTTGTAATGGACGTGCTGGCCGTAAAAACCTACTGGGGCATATTCGATAGGCGTGCGCTGCGCCTGCTTTTGCCCGGGGCTTTGGTCGGTATTATTATCGGCTATTTCTCTGCCGATGCGATGAATGACGATTACATGCGAGTTCTTATTGGCGCGCTCTCTCTGGCGTTTGGTTTGCAGAATTTACTACACCTGCAGTCCCGGGCTAGCAGGGAACATCACCCGGTGACGGGTGGATTCTTCGGTGTATTGGCCGGATTTACCAGTTTTAGCATTCATGCCGGTGGTCCGCCTTTCACCATGTACCTGATGCCCAAAAAGCTGTCACCCCAATTGTTTGCCGGGACTGCCGCCATTTTTTTTGCTGTGGTCAATTTTGTAAAGTTGTTGCCCTATTATGTCCTCGGCCAATTTAGCGCTGACAATTTGTTATATTCGCTGTTACTGGTGCCATTGGCCCCTGTGGGTATCAAATTGGGTCACTACCTGGTCAAGCGTTCGGAAGCAGGAGTGTACTACTCAGTGATCAGTTTTTTTCTGGTTGTAGTGGGCGCCA